>JAMOTK010000032.1 GCA_027062365.1 Sulfurovum sp. | reverse complement strand
AATGAGGCTTATTTCTCTGGTGTTAATAATTTAAAATTTGATGAGAATGATATGTTACCTAAGGTGTCACAGGTTTAGATAATAAGGATTTTTATTTAGTGGTCTTGACAATGGGGGACATTATAATTCTTTATAAACTTACTCGTGCCATTTACCAATAATCTAGCAGAAAGAGACCTTAGAATGTTAAAAGTCAAAGAAAAAATATCTGGTTGCTTTGCTAGTTTTAAAGGTGCTGAAATGTTTAACAGAATTAGAGGATTCATCTCTACCATGAAAAAGAACAATCGTTCGGTGCTTGAGGAGTTGGGTAATGTATTGAAAAATGAAGTTTATCTACCTGTTTTTGTTTGATGCTGAATGGTTACATATTTTGATTATAGCTGATTTTGGATTACCCACAGTTTTTTAGAAGGAACCGGATATTTTAATAGCTACAGCAGACAAAGTAGGTGGGGATAAGGCTGATTATTGGAATGGTTTTGATTTGCAAAGAGCCTATGGTAAAATCAATGCACTTAAAGCTGTTGAGGAAGCTAAAAAATATTCCAAACCTCAGGATATATTGATGTATCTAATTCCAATAATTGCTTCTTTCCCGCATTCTAAGAACTTAGTAATTAAGGAATAAGAATTGATGGTCGTGCATCTCAAAGTAGTTGATAAATTTTTCTCCCTTAACGCTGTATAGGTAAATGAAGTGCCTTTATCAACTACTATATTCTACGGTACTTTATAAAATAACTGTAACCCCCTAAAACACGACACTAGTGAAGTATAGCATCAACTACTTTGATATGCACGACCAAGCTTTTTACTTTACATAGTTCACTTTTAAATATTTTAAACTTGAATTACCGTGCCCTATAGAGCCTTTTCTATAGTATCTTTATAATAATATAGTATAATAAAATATGAATAAAATATTTTTAACCATTTTAACCATTAATAGTATAGCTTACGCAGAAATGACTGCTTTAGAAGAAATGGACTTAGAATTAAGAGCCGAAAAGATACGTAAAGAACTTAATATTCATACGCCTACTGAAGAAGAACGAAAAATACAGCGTATTAGAAGTGAGCTTCATCTTGATTTTGATACCTCTTCAAAAGCCTCTTTATTGGGCAATCAGCAAATTACGAGTGTACAGCCTTTAACTGGGGTGAAAGAAGATGAAGCATTCATGGATTCTTTTTCCTCAGCACTCTCTTCTATCAAAAAAAACTTGTCATTAGAAGAGGATAGCGATGAATATAGCTTCTCTTCGACACTTAATAGTTTTTATGATACGGTAGGATTAGAAAGTGCAAAAAGTTGGAGTATGCCTTCTTTCTTTGCTATAAATCAAAAAGAAGAGAGCTCTTTTATCTCAAGTGTAGGTATCATAGGTGATACGGGTACAACGATTTATAATGGGATGAAATACTCTGGACAATCAGCAGAATTAGCTTCTGGTATGGTCTATCGAAGTTCTCAAATATATAATACTATGTTTGGTATCTTTGATGCTTCTCCTCTGAATATTTTTGAAGAAAAGAAAAAAAGTAACTCTATCTTTGATATATTTGATTAGTTCTTTTTTACTCATTTCTTAATACAACCAAGGGGTCTGTTTCAGATGCTTTTTTTGCAGGGTAGAGTGATGAAAGTAAAATGATAACACTTGTTCCTATAATAATAAGTCCAAAATCTCCCATAGTAAGGTCTACAGGAAGCTTGGATGTACCATAGACATCTTCAGGCATAGAGATAATATCGAAGGTTTTAAGTACCCAAATACCTACGCCTCCCAACACTGCACCTGCTACGATACCTGCTGTACCGATAATTATCCCTAATCTAAAAAATATTATTTTGATTTCTTTTTTAGTAGCTCCTAATGTACGCATGAGAGCAATCTCTTTTCTACGGCTCATGACAGTCATAAGTAGGGATGAAATGATATTGAGTGAAGCTACAAGTATAATAAGCAGTAAGACTAGAAAAAGGGCTTTTTTCTCCATTTCCATTGCCGCAAAAAAACTACCATTTTGTTGCCACCATCCCTCTATGACTACTAACTCTGGTAATTGGGCTTTGATAGCTTCTATTTCATCAATAGGATTTTCGGTATAAATATGTAGTCCATCATAAGAGCCATGTTTACGTTTGAGTAGTTTTTCAAAGGCTTCAAGTGAAGTATACATAATGGCTTTATCATAGGCTTTTAGACCTGATTTAAAGATACCATCTACAACAAAACGTTTTTGTAAAGGCATTGTACCAAAACCTACAGCTTGTTGTTCCGAAAAGTATAATGTGACTTTTTGACCCTTACGTGCGTTCATCTCATAAGAAAGACCCTCTCCCATAATCACAGTAAATTTACTTTTTTGTGTTCCTTTGGCTTTGTTAAAGACATCATTGATAGGGGCTTCTTTTTGTGAATCTACCCCATAAAGTAGAGACCCTTGTACTGCCCCATCATTTCTTGTGATAACTTGTGTGGTATAGTAAGGACTTATTTTAAGGTGAGTAAATTTTTTTGAAATTTTTTCTATGAGTGTATCATTGATAATATCTGCTTCTAAAGGCAAGACCGTAAGAGGGTAGTTCATGACAAAGAGTTTTTTAGCAAACTCTTTTTGTGTACCATTCATGATACCCATAGCAATCATCAGTACCATAACCCCAGCAGCGATACCCAAGAATGCTAAAAGAGCAGAGATAAAGATAAAAGGATTTTCTTTGTCATATTTGAGGTAATGTTTAATGATATGCCTAATAAAATTTTTATTAGGCGATGGGAGGGTTTTGAGCATTATGCCAATAGACCTTTTTTAGGACCACTTTGTCCACAACATGTTTTATATTTTTTTCCAGAACCACAAGGACAAGGGTCATTTCTCTTTGGTTTTTTATTGGCTATCATAGGTTTGTTTTTTTGCATTTCTTCTACTTCATCTGTACTCAATGAAATCTCAGAAATATCAGACTCTAACTCTTCTTTGATATGTTCAATAGCCGCTTCTTCTTCCTCTGCTGAAGTAAAGTCAAACTGTACAAGCTGAAGTACTTTAACGGCTTCAAGCTTAAGACGTGTGACCAAATCTGTAAAGAGTTTGTATGAATCTTGCTTATATTCAGTAAGAGGGTCTTTTTGGTTATATCCTCTAAGCCCTATACCTGTTTTGAGTACATCCATCTCATATAGGTGGTCTCTCCATTGAGGGTCTAGTACTTGAAGGTATAAAATACGTTCAATCTCTTTACGTTGCTCTTTGTCTATAGGTGCCATTTTTTCTTCATAAGGCGCAAGCATGGCATCTAAGAGGATAGTACTCATCTCTTCAACATCTTTGCCCTCTAGTTGAGATACTTCTATGTCTATATGAAGTTCTTCTTTGATATGTGCAACAAGTTTTTCTATATTAAAGTCTTCTTGTGGCATACCTTCAAATATTTCGGCTTCACTCATCATGTGGGCTACATACTCTACTCTATTTTCTAAAATTTTAGCATCAATATCAAAATCTGTATCAAGAAGCTGATTTCTAAAGGCATAAATAGCTTTACGTTGGTGGTTGGCTACATCATCATATTCTAATACATTTTTACGAGATTCGTAGTGTTGGTTTTCTACTTTTTTCTGTGCTTTTTCAACCGAACGGGTAACAATTTTAGAATCAATATACTCACCATCTTCAACACCGAGTTTATTCATAATATTTCTAATCTTCTCTCCACCAAAGATACGTAAAAGATTATCATCAAGACTTAAGAAAAATTGACTCTCACCAGCATCTCCTTGACGACCAGAACGTCCACGAAGTTGATTGTCAATACGTCTACTCTCATGTCTTTCTGTGCCTAATATCATTAGACCACCCAATCCTCTTACTTCATCATCTATCTTGATGTCGACACCACGTCCTGCCATATTGGTAGCAACGGTTACTGCACCTTTTTGTCCAGCATTCATGATGATTTCTGCTTCTTGGGCGTGATTTTTGGCATTAAGCATATTGTGAGGGATTTTCTCTTTTTTGAGTCTTTCATCTATCATTTCAGACTTTTCTATAGAAGCTGTACCAATGAGTACAGGTTGCCCTTTTTTGTTGAGTTCTTTGACACGACGGACTACGGCATCTAATTTCTCACGTTCTGTATTATAGATAAGGTCATTTTTATCATCTCTAGCGATAGGTACATTGGTAGGAATAGAGATAACATCCAAACCATAAATTTGAGAAAATTCAGTGGCTTCTGTTTGTGCTGTACCTGTCATACCTGCGAGTTTGTCATAGAGTCTAAAGAAATTTTGGTAAGTAATCTCTGCTAGGGTTTGTGACTCTTCTTGTATCTCTACATTTTCTTTGGCTTCTAGTGCTTGGTGTAAGCCCTCTGAATATCTACGTCCCTCTGAAAGTCTTCCTGTAAATTCATCTACGATAAGGATTTCATTGTTTTGTACTACATAATCAACATCTATTTCAAAGATATTGTGTGCTTTAAGTGCTTGATCTAAATGGTGTGAAAGTGCAGCATTTTCTAAACTATAAAGATTTTCTACTTCAAAAAGGTCTTGTGCTTTTTGTAGTCCATCTTCGGTCATGATGACTGTTTTGTTTTTTTCATCAACGATGAAATCTCCAGTGGTCTTTTCATCTTCTCCAACTTTTGTTTCCAATAGCTCTCCACGTTGCATCTGTAAGGCTATCTTATCAGCTTGGGCATAGTGATTGTGGTCACGTTGTGTAGGTCCAGAGATAATAAGAGGGGTTCTCGCTTCATCAATAAGGATAGAATCCACTTCATCAATAATTGCATAATGATGTTTACGTTGTGCTTTCTCTTCAGCACGTACTTTCATATTATCACGTAGATAGTCAAATCCATATTCATTATTGGTACCATAGGTAATATCAGCGTCATATTGTGCTTTTCTTCCCATGTCATCATGGATATTGGCTGTAAGACATCCTACACTATAGCCCAAAAATTCATATAAAGGAGCCATTTCAACGGAGTCTCTACTCGCAAGATAATCATTGACAGTAACGATATGCACACCTTTATCTTCCATTGCATTGAGTACCACAGCAAGTGTGGCTACAAGGGTTTTACCTTCTCCTGTTTTCATCTCAGCTATGTTACCATCATGTAGTACCATACCTCCTACCATTTGTACATCATAGTGTCTGAGATTTAAGGTACGTTTTGCTACTTCTCTAGTGATAGCAAAAGAGTCTGACAATACATCGTCTAATGTCTTAGTGTTGGCTTGAACTTCTGAATGCAGGGCATTAAAAGATGCTTTGAGTGTTTCATCATCCATTGCTTCATACTGTGCTTCAAGGACATTGATTTTTTCTACTTTAGTGAGATAGTTTTTAACAATCTTATCATTTTGTGTGCCAAAAACTTTGAGGATACTTTTTATCATATTATATTAACCTAGTATTATATTCTATCAATGATTTTATCCAAATTGTGATTAAGAATCCGTTATTGTCATCTATTTTTTATATAAATATAAGATATACTTACAATATATAAATATCTTCATTGATATATTTGATATTAAAACCAAGGAAAATTGATGAAACAACTTTTTATTATTTTGTGCTGTACACCTTTACTCTTTTCTACGATTCATTTACCTCATAGTTTTGAAGCAGACTTTAGCCAAAAAATAACCAATACAAAGCATAAAGTATTGAATTATAGTGGTAAGGTCTATTTTTCAGATACCAAACACTTTAAGTGGCAGTATCTCGAACCTACACAAAAAGAAGTTTGTACAGATGGTGTAGAGTTACTTGTAGTCGACCATGATTTAGAACAGGTTTCAAGCTATTATATCGCCCAAGGATTAGATATTTCTAAGATACTTCAAAAAGCCAGTGAATATAGTCACAATATTTATGTGGCTTTATATGAAAATAAAAAATATACTATACAAGTAGATAGTAAAAAAAGGTTACAAAGTATCGCTTATTTTGATAATTTAGACAATAAAGTACAAATTGTATTTAAACATATAAAATATAAAAAAAGTAAATTTTCATCTAAAATGATGCAGTGTATTTATCCTAGTGAATATGACATGATAAGAGGATAGATAATGAGAGAAACGATTGAAGCATTGATACAAAAAATAGAAGATGATTCTATGCTCATGCTTTTGGCGATTATTGCTGTAGTAGTATTGTTGATTATTTTGCTTGTTTCTCTTGTCTCTGCGATGAGAGTAAAGATATATAAAGATAGATGGTGGAATGTCCAAATTGATAATGAAGAAAAATCAAAATATATTAGCAAAATCGAAGTTGAACTTCAAAATTTTAAGATAAAAGATGCTAGTAATACGCAAGAACTTTCTCATCTATCCAAAACAAGAGAAAACTTACAAGCAAATATGGATAAATTTACTATTTTACAAAAAAATTATCATGAACTATCAAAAGAATTGGCACAAGTGCAATCTCAATTTGATAATGCTAAGAATATGAATACTCATTTAACAGAAGAGTATAAAGCACTTTTAGAACGTGTCGATACAACGATAGAAGAAAATTTACGCTACCGTACCAACAATGCTAGACTTCTAACCAAACTCGAAACTGAAGAACGCTATGCACAAAGAATCAAAAATCATAATAAAACAAAGGGATAAAATGAACACAGTAACAATATGGCACAATCCAAGATGTAGTAAATCAAGAAATGCTCTGGAATTACTAGAAGAGAAAGGTATTAAACCTAAAGTAATAAAATATCTTGACACCCCTCCTAACAAAGAAGAAATTATGGAAGTATTGGCTATGCTAGATATAGAGCCTATTTTATTGATGCGTACTAAAGAAGATATTTATAAAGAAATGGGACTTAAAGATATACATGACAATGAGACACTTATCAATGCAATGGTATCTAACCCAAAACTTATAGAAAGACCTATTGTTATCAAAGATGGCAAAGCAGCTATAGGTCGACCTATTGAGAATATAATAAAAATATTATAAAAATTTTAGTGTTAAATATAAACTTTATTAAATTTAAGTTATAATATAAAATTGACCATATTACACCTATCTTACCATATTTAAGGATTAAAACGATGCAAAACTTCTCTAAAAAAATACTTTCACTTATTTTTGTACTTATCTTTACAAGTTACAATGCTTTTGCTCTGACTCCAGAAGAGTCTTTATCAAAGATAGTTACTTATGCTGATGATGGTCTTATAGCACCTGAACTATCGGATTATCTAAATATAGACATAGTTGATATAGGTAATCATAATCTATCAGGGGTAAATGCCAAAATTGAAAAACTTGTAGGTACTGATGTCAATACTGCTCAAAAGATACAAGTAGTAGTAGATCAATATAATTTAGAAATAGCTGCTTTTTTATCCATTATAACAAATTATTTATTAGCAGATTATTTACCAGCACCAAGGCTTGTTAATGAAACCTTTGAACCTACTTATGATACCAATGTAACTGTTGAGGTTAATGGTACAGCAAATACGGTACTTTATATTAATAATATCGAAGAAGGAACATTAGATGAAAATGGTTCATTTTTTATTACTTTGCCTTTAGAAGAGGGTAATAATACTTTTGAACTTAGATTAGAAGATGAAAATGGTACAAAAAGTGGGATAACAACATATATTATTCCACGAATAGATATAACACCTCCTGTAATTACCTTAATTGATGGAAACATTACCATAGAACGTGGAGGTTTTTACCAAGAGTATAATGCCACAGCGATGGATAATGTAGATGGAAATATTACAAATCGTATCATAATAAATAGTTCAGATGTCAATACCAGTTCAGAAGGTAACTACACAGTTACTTATGACGTGAATGATACTGAAGGCAATACAATACAAGTCACACGAAACGTAGAAATAACCCCAGATGTGACGGTGCCAGTAATTACACTGATAGCAGGGGATGTTTCACTAGAACGAGGGTCTGTGTATGTAGAGCATAATGCAACAGCTGAAGATAATATAGATGGGAATATTACAAATGATATTGTGATAGATAGTTCAGATGTCAATACCAGTGCAGAAGGTAACTATACTGTTACTTATGATGTCAATGATAGTACTGGAAATCAAGCCGTTACAGTGATAAGAAGCGTGCATGTCACAGATACAATAGCCCCAATTATTACAGTCCTAGGAGACAATCCACAGACCTTAGAAGTAGGTACAAGTTATGTAGAACTAGGAGCAACGGCTAGTGATAATGGAGATGGA
>JAMOTK010000031.1 GCA_027062365.1 Sulfurovum sp. | reverse complement strand
TCTTGCTTAATTATTAATTCTAATTCAGCCTCTTCGTCTTTGCTTAGTTTTATTTTAGTTATTAGTCTCATTCGGGTATTTTAGCATATCTTTAATCTATTATTGATTTATTTAGTTTTGGGACTTATATTCTCATACTCTTGGGGTATCATATCGAAGCTTGAAGCATTTTGTATAAAGTATATCCATTTTTTAGCTATTGTATCACACTCACTAAGTTTTAATTTAAATTTCTTTAATTCTATAAAGGTAAATTCAAAGTCTGCTATATCTTGTTTTAGGGTTTTTTCATCTAGTATGAGGTGTCTTGATATATAGTCTTTAGTTTCTAGTATTTCAAAATCAAGTATTCCTATAAAATATACTTTTTGTAGTTCTTTATAATTCACACCTTTATCAATCTGTTCTACATAAGATTTTGATGTATAGTATAGGCTTCTTTTAGCGAACTCTTTATCTTTTTCTACTTGCATCTCTACTATAAAGTGTTCATCATTTTGGTTTATTGCTTTTATATCAAGTATTGTGTTTTTTAGCTCTTTTATTTTGGGTACTTGGTATGGATTGGCTATTGTTACACTTTTTATCTCTTTATTTCCTTTAAAGTCAAGTATTGAGTTTAGAAATGATATTAGCACTTCTGTTTTATTTTCATCTCCAAATATCTTTTTAAATGCTATATCATTTGTGGGGTTTGCGAACTTCATATTTATAGCCTTTTTTAGGTTATTATAGCATAAGTTATTTGGAGTCTGATAGGCATTCCATAGCTGTGATAGATAGTTTAGAAGCTAGTATGCATTCCCACCGAGGACGGAGTGGGAACGAGTAAAATTTGATGAGAAGAATTTAGGATAGATGAAATATATATTGAAGATTTATTTATATGAAGTAGGAATAATAGTGTTTTACAATTTAATTGAATTATAGATTATATAAAAATTTATAAAAACTAAAAAAAAGCTAGATTTTAAAATCTAGCTTTTTTTATGAATCTGATATATTTGTAATAGTAATTGTTTTAACTTCACTTTCTTTGTTTCAAAAATCTTTTACTTTATATGTAAAACTATCATCTCAACCATATCAACTTCAATCTGTAACTTCATATTCAAAACTATGTCCTGTCCAAGTTAATACTCAATGAGTTGGTCAAGAAATAACTTCAATAGTTAAATCTTTATCTTCTGTTTCAACATCTCAAATTATAGTATTCATATCAAAAATTACTATATCATTCCATTCTGCATCAACAGTTTCATCAAGTGCTGTTGGAGCAGTGTTTGGAATAGTGTTTGCTTCAACGATATATGTGTGAGTTATAGTTGATATATTTCAAGATAAATCTGTTGCAGTGTAGACTACTTCATATGTTCAAGCTGTAGTAGAGTCTACTGTGTCTCAACTTATAATAACATTAACTGTAGTATCAACATTATCAATTGCAGTAACATTTTCTAAAGTAATTGCTGTTCAAACTATTGATGTAAATGTTTGAGATGTTGAACTTAATGTTGGTTTTTCTGTATCTGGAACTGTTGTATTTGTATCTGGAGTTGTAACTGTTGGCACTTCTTCTACAATAACTTCTACAGATTGTGTATTTTCTTCTACAGGTTGTTTTTCTTTATTAACTATAATAGTAAATTTTAATCTTTTTAATTCTTTAGAATCAATTACACCTTTTAATGTTCAATTTTCAATATTCTCATAAAAAAATACATAAAATGTGTATTCTTTTCAAGTATCTAAAAGACCTAAATTAACTTTTGTTTTTCAATCAATTTCTGTAAAAAGATTATCAAATATTGCTTGATTTATATCAGGAGATGATAAATTATATGTTAAATCATCTTTAAAATCTATATTAAGACCTTTTTTAACTGTAGTTTTTATACTAGAAGTTAAAGGTATTTCATTACCTTTTGAGTCTGATAATGTAATATATTTTCATATATCACTATTCATAATATTATGAATTTCTTGTCATTTCTTATCTGTTGTATCTCAACATGAATTTAAAAGTAAAACAGTACTAACAGACAACATAATAGTTTTTCAATACTTCACAACATTCCTTTAATATGTCACATCAACAAAAGAGAGACTCTCTACTTTGCAAATGTGACGGCTACAAAACATAAACTTTTTCTACAGAGCATATAGGTGTCTTGGAGAATAGAAGACAAGATATATTTACCAAAGTTATAACGCCCCTTGCACTTACTTACTCGGTATCCCTCCAAGCCCTCGTTACAAACAGCACATAACAACATATCTTTTTCTTTTAAACCATCTCTTCTTGCATTTCACGCTTTCTTTTTGAGCCAGTGGTAAATCCAACCTAATCAAGAGCGAGTATATGGTGAATACTTATTTAATATTTGAAAATTTAGAGTTTATTATAGGGGAGGTTTGGTTTTTTTTGGCTGAATTTGCGTAGGTCGGGGTGTCCTCACCCCGACTTTGACAATTATATTTTTTATTTCATGCGAATTTATCTCTTAAAAAAGAGCCGTTTATACGCTTTCATTCTTAGTCTATGCTATAATCTTAAAAAGGATACTCTATGTGCATGACCATACACGATAAATATATTGACCCATTTACAGACTTCGGCTTTAAGCATATCTTCGGCAAAGAAGAGAACAAGCACTTGCTTATTAGCTTTTTAAATGATTTACTTGATATTGATGATAAAATTGTAGATATAGAGTATAGAAACTTAGAAAAATTAGGGCTTAGTATCATAGATAGAAGAGCTATCTTTGATGTATTTTGTACCGATAGTAAAAACAATAATTTCATCGTAGAACTCCAAAGAAGTAAACAAAAATACTTTAAAGACCGAGCCTTATATTATACCTCTTTTCCGATACAAGAACAATCACACAGAGGAGATTGGGATTATGAGCTTAGAAAAGTATTTTTTGTAGGGATTTTGGATTTTGTGATGGACGAAGAGAATGAAGATTACCTTTCTAAAGTACAACTTGTCAATACTAAAAATAACGAAGTTTTTTATGATAAACTCACTTACTATTATCTTGAAATGCCCAAATTCAAAAAACAAGAAGAAGAACTCTGTACGCATTTAGAGTATTGGCTTTATTATCTAAACAATCTTGTAGATACCATAGAAATACCCCAAAAACTCAAAGAAGATGAAGTGATTATTGATGCCTTTAAAGTAGCAGAGTTTCTAGCCCTAGACAAAGATGCCAAATGGAGCTACCAACAAGACCTAAAAAGAAGACTAGACTATAAAGCTGTCATGGACTATGCGAGGGAAGAAGCAGAGGAGATAGGTTTTAAGATTGGTGAAGAGATTGGTTTGGAGAAAGGTTTGGAGAAAGGTATAAAAGAGAGAAATATAGAAATAGCCAAAAACCTCTTATCTCAAAATATAGAGATAGATATTATCATACTCTCAACTGGGCTTAGTTTGGAGGAGATAGAAGAACTTTATTAAAGTAGATTTGGGACATATTGGTATCAAAAAGTTTCATTTCAATGTATAGATTTCAAAGAGATACTCGAAACAAAGGCTTTTCCCCTATAGTATTCTACACCTAATCAACTCAAAGGATGAAAGCTATTTACCGTATCTGCTAGATTTTGTTTTTGGATGTGGGTGTAGATTTGGGTGGTTTCTAAAGAAGCGTGTCCTAGTAGGTCTTGGACGACACGTAAATCTGCTCCTCCTATGATGAGAGAAGTGGCAAAAGAGTGGCGTAAGACGTGGGGAGAGACACCTAAATATTTTTTGACTATTTTAAAAGCAGAAATACGGCTAAGAGGATTGCCTCTGTAATTGAGCCATATATAGGGGCTTGATAGGTCTAGGGCTGATATGTAGCGTTCTAGTGCTTCTGTGGCTACAGGGGCTAGTGGGACGACACGTTCTTTTTCGCCTTTGGCAAAACGGATTTTGAGCCATCCATCGACAATATCCATACGCTGCGCAGAGAGAGCTTCTGAAACACGACAACCACTAGCATAGAGAAATAGTATCAAGGCATAGTCACGCAATCCTGCTACCTTACTTCTATCTATGAGATTAATCCCATCGAGTATCTCTTCGTTACTTAGGTATTTAGGTAGGCTTTGTGGTAGCTTTGCCATGGGGATTTTTATCTTTTCATGGGAAAAATCATGCTTGTGACAAAAGTGAAAAAAGGCATTAATCGAAGAGAGTTTTCGGTTGAGGGTTCTTTTGTTTGGAAAGGTAGATAAAAAAGCCAGTATATCGGTGGTATTAAGCTGTGTCAGTGTTTTGGTTGTAGTCGATTCTAGCTGTGTGAGGTCACTTAGATAAGAAGATATAGTAAGAGTATCTAGTGCCTTAGTGACCAAAAGATACTCTTTAAATGCTGTGAGAAGATCGCTATGACTACTCATAGCCTAAAGTAGAAAGTTCTATTACTTTACCATCTTTATAAAGTTTAGTACCTGAAATAAATGCAGGTTCTTCTATCTCACCTAAACGATAGATTTTAGATTTGCTTAAAAGGCTATTGAGTACGATGAGTGACCCTTGTTGGTCTAAGGCAAAGACCTTGTCTCCAAAGGAAGTTGCTACTGCATAGTGTGCAAATTTGAACTTCGCTGTACCTACTAATTCTAAGGCATGGTTTAGAGCCAAAATATTTCCCTCTTTTGTAAAGAGATAAATTTTGTTATTATTCACTGCTACCTCAGAGATATTGGCTTTATACTCTAGCTTACCTGCCCCACCTAAGACAATCATTTTTTTATGTGTAGCAGCAATCATCGTATTGCCTACACGTGAGAGATGAATCACATTGTTAAATGATTGTTCACTAGAGATATAGACTATCTTTGCATTTTCAGGGTTTTGGATATTGACGATGACTATCTTCCCATCAAGCATTGGCATGACCACTAGATTTTCGACAAATATTGGACTAGCTGCCCTTGTGTCAATAGCATACATTCTCTCTGAACGATTTTCTACTATTTTTTTATTTTCATTCATAAGATAGACACCAAAAGTATTGTTATTGAGAATATATGCAATAATACCATTTTTTATCGTGGCTGAAACAACAGGGATATGTAGGGCTACAGTGCGTACCGTCTCTTTACTTTGTTTGTCTATGATTTTTAATTTTCCCTCTGTATTACTAGCGAGTATATATTTATTATTCTCATTAACAAAGCGATACCCTTCTCCTAAATGAACATTATGTATCCCTTTTTTACCAATGTATGTCCCATTGCTAAGTGTACCTCCCTCACGGCTAAGGTCAACAATATTAGCACCATAAGAGCGTGATGCATGTGTAGCAGAATAAGTATTTTCTGGTTCAAAATATTGTTTAGAACTACATCCTAAAAAGAGAAATGCCAATGCTGTGAGAGGAAGTAACTTCAAAAGAGATGATAGCTTCAAAAGAGATACATATTTCATTAATGAGCCTTTATCGTAGAGTGCTTTAAAAATCCTGTAATCGTTGCAAGTGGAGAACGCTCATCAATCAAAGAGAGTTTGGCTTTGGCTTTTTTGCTCTCTCCTTTACTGATAGCAAGATAGGCTTCTTGAAAGAGTACCAATTCATTATAGAGTACTGAATCTACAGGTTTCTTGTCTAAGACAGACACACTATAACGACTCATATCTACAAGCACAGCATTTTTACTACTGCTCAATGCTTGTAATGCCTCTTTGTCTTTAGACTTTATGGCTTTAGAGTAGCTATAGAGTTCAAACAGTGCTAGATTATTTTCTTTGAGTGATGCTAACGCTTTGCTATCATCAGCATTTTTTTGTAGGCTCATAAAAGCAGTATTTGCCTCTATCATTTTACCTTCATGGATATTTTCTTGGATGGTTCTACCACCAAAATAGACCACAAGAGCCACGGCAATAGCCCACATTTTAAATTTATGTTTTTTATAAAGTTCTTCTATCTTAAAAACACTCTCTAATACTTTTTCATCACTGCTTAACTTTTTTTTAACATCTGCAATATTCACAGTACTCTCCTAGATATTTTATTGTTTATATTATACCCATTGGAGTTAAAAGTTATCTACAACTCGACGATAGTTATCCCTAAGTTTCCTTGCATACGATAATATCTTTCAATTTTAGGATGACTTTGCAAATATTCACCTACAAGTTTAGAAAGGATACCTCCTCCTGTACCATGTATAATTTGTACTTCATTGAGTCCATTGACCAAAGCATCTGAGAGAAATTTATCTACCCTATCTATCGCTTCATCTCCATACATACCTAAAAGCTTAACAGAAACAGACACAGAAGATTTCTCTACATTCAAGATAACTTTTTTTGGTTTTGATTTTAGCTTTATCTTAGGGGTATCGCCTCTACGTTTGAGAGAAGAAAGAGGCACACGCATCTTCATTCCATCGATGATAATCGTTGCATCTTTACCACGCAGTGAGAGGAGTTCTCCCTTATGAGAACGATATTTTACTTTATCGCCCTCTTTGAGTAATGCTTCTATTTTTGCTATCTCTTTGGGCTTGAAGTCTTTGCGTTGATGGGCATCATTGAGTAGTCTTCTGCCCTCGGTTGATTCTTTTACTTTTAGTGCTTCTCTTGCTTTTTTGGTGGCTGCATTATAGCGATTTTCTAGTGTGGCTATCGCTTTTCTATGGCTCTCTTGTAGTTTAAACTCCTCTTCTTCAAGCATAGTTTTTTGTTTTTGAACAGCATTTAGCTCTGCATCTATTTTAGCAATCTTAAGTCGCATCTCACGCTCTAAAGAAGTCGAGCGTTCTATAAGTTCATTGAGATTGTCTTTGTCTTCTCCATACACCACTTTGGCTTTATTGACGATACTCACAGGTACACCATAGCGTTGGGCAGTCTCAAAGGCATAACTCTTCCCGATACTCCCTTGTAAAAAAGTATAGGTAGGCATACGGCGTTGCTCATCATACAAAGCAGCGATGAGTTCTACCTCATCATCTGTTGCCATCAGGGAAGCGAGACGTTTGTGATGTGTCGTCACGATAAAACTAATCCCTTTTTTGCGAAGTGCATCGAGCATCACCCTAAAAAGTGAAGCAGCTTCATCAGAATCTGTCCCTAGTTCTATCTCATCGACCCCAACGATAGCATTTTCTTTATGAAATAATTTGGCAAACTCTTTCATACGCCCTGCAAAAGTAGAAATATCGTTTTTGACCGATTGAGGGTCATCTATCACGGCTTCGATACTCTTATAATGCCCTACTTCGGTCTGTGAAGCATCACATTTAAAAGGCAAAAGATATTTAGAGAGATACACAGCAGAGAGCATGGATTTGAGTAACATCGTTTTACCCCCTGCATTGACCCCCGTAACGAGCATGATTTGCTTGTTAAAATCCATCGTGATAGGTACAGGGTTTTCTATAGCAGGATGTGCAAAGTCTTGAAGCTTGATACGCTTACCCTTAGAAGGCAAAATAAATTCATACTCTTTAGCCCTAGCAAAACTCACACGTGCTTGATAATGGTCAAAACGGTCATACTCTTTGTTGATAAATGCTAAAAATCGTTCCCATTTGAAGAAAACCACAGAAATATCTTGGCAATAACGATAAATGATTTCTGCTTTATTTGAAAGAAGTACCGACTCTTTTTCTTTGAGATGAGAGATACTTTGAGGCAAGATATAAAAGAACCCTCCAGAACTACGGGCTACCACTGTCGCTTTAATAGCATTATTAAATCCACCACGCACAAGCAAAGTCTCTTCTCCACCATTAAAATGTACTTGTGTATCTACTAGATAATCTCTAAGCTTAGAAGAGTGTGCTAGTTTATACAGTGTCTCTTTAATCTCAATCTTGTTTTGTTTGATAGCACGTTCTATCTTAAAAAGTGTAGGGTCACGTTCGGGATTGATGTCTCCCTCATCTGTAAAGTAAGCTATCACTTCGACTATCTCATCAGGTATTTCTATCCCTTGTATCCATGAGATAAGAGGCTCGGTAAAGCCTACAGCACTAAGTGTATTAAAATAAGAGAACATCGTCACAAAAGCATAAATTTCATCCAAAGACAAAACAGCTTGTTTTTTAATTCGTGCCAATTCATGGTCCAAATTTGGCACAACTTTAGGCTGAGGAAACTGTACTTTCCCCAATGCCTTGATATAACGATAATGCTGATTAATATCCCCTTGCATCATCACAGGCTTCTCTCTCGCTAGAAAAGTTTTAAATTGTTTGACATAGCCATCAAGGTCTAGTTTTTCTATAATCGTCTTTTCATTTGTGTGTTCTTTTATCACGTGTTTATTGTCCTTCATTTTTGTCTGCAAAGAGTTTACGATTCCCCACGTATTTGATACGTAATATCTCCTGCACCAAATGCTGTGATTAAATCTTCGCTATATTCTCGTATCACATGTGCATCTTTGATAACTTTTACTATGCCATCTTCTTTGGTAACACTGTCTGCTATCAAGAGGTTATAGCGTGAAAATGCACCTTTTAAATCTATATTTACTTCTAGTTCTCCTGCTGCCCATATAGGAAGTATGATAAGTTCATCTACCCCTTCAAAACATTCTATAAACGCTTGTAGATTGTCTATCGTACGTGAATATTTATGGGGTTGCCAGATAACATTTAGCTTTTTGAAGTTTCGTAATTTTTTATAGGCTTCGAGTGATTCCATCGTTACTTTTATCTCTGTAGGGTGATGACCATAATC
Organism: Sulfurovum sp.; assembly: GCA_027062365.1. Taxonomy (GTDB): domain Bacteria; phylum Campylobacterota; class Campylobacteria; order Campylobacterales; family Sulfurovaceae; genus Sulfurovum. The sequence continues at coordinate 34,777 of JAMOTK010000031.1, read as the reverse complement.
ATCTATTACCACACATTTACTGGTATTATGGATAATATCAAAACGCTTTTTTATCCCTTTATATACTAAGAGATTTGCTCTTATATCTTCTATGTTTTCACCTAGTTCTGACGCTGATAAGATAACCAAAGAGGCATCTAAAGCGATATGATTGCCAAAACCAAAGACTTCAAAAACCCCAAAATCTAAAAGCTCAAACCGAGTATGAGGTTCACCATCTACCAATACAAATTCTATATGCTTAATATCTGTAGAGGGGTAAAGCTTGATACTTGGCATCTCTAAGGATGAGAGAAATTCATCTTCTGCATTGATAACACGTAAAGTAGCTAGACTCAAAAAGTTGGTATAGGCTCTATAAAAATGTGCTTCATCATAATTATAATACTCCATGTGTTCAGGTTCTACATTGGTCACTATGGCTAGATAGGGGTTAGAATTGAGAAAACTCTCATCACTCTCATCAGCTTCAAATACTACTTTATCATTAGGATAATTCCGTACATTTGAGCCAAATTCTTTGGAGATAGCCCCTATGAGGGCATTGGCACGAGGCAAAACAGCAGAGAGCATAGCTGATGTTGTACTTTTGCCATGAGCGCCACCTACGGCATAGACTTCTTTGTCTCCTAGTATGGTTTTTAGTGCTTCTTTACGTGAGAGTAGTTCTATGCCAAGCTCTTTGGCTTTTTGATACTCAGGATTGTTAGGGCGTACTGCTGCTGAGTAGATGACTCTATCCACACCTTCTACGGCATCTTCATGGTGAGGAATCGTAATCTTGGCATCAAAGTTTGTCGCTAAATCATTGGTAATTTCTGTTTGTTTGATGTCAGAACCTGAAATCTTATGTCTATCATTGACCAAAAATTTTGCCAAAGCTGAAAGCCCAATACCACCAATACCTATAAAATGTATTTTCATTTTATTTACTCTCTTCAAATTTTTGAAGTTCTGCTTTGCCCTCTTTGACTTCTTTTGCAAACATAGTAAGCAATATATCCGTAGGTTGTGAAAAAGTTTGAATAAAAAATGCCAAAGGGTCATGTTCATTGACATTTGTAACATCTACCAAATTGTCTATAAAGTGTTCAAAGGTATGCCCTGCCATCACCGCAGCAGCGTGAACCATCATCGCATCTTTAAGTTCGGCATGGTCTATGGTATAATTGAGTATCAAAAATATCTCTTTTGCACCTTTTTGGTCATTTTCACTATAGCGTTGAATCGCATGTTCATAGATGGCTCTTGCTGTAGCTAAGTCTTCGCTATCATTCATATCAAAGCTTTTTGCATCTGCAAGTTTTTGTGCCAATCTATCAAAAGCATGGTTTACGATAAATGTAAAAATCTCATTGATGTCATCTTCTGGGGCTTCTATGATAAGTTGAGCATCTAAAAGCTGATAGCCTTTGGCAATACTCTCTTCTTCTTTACACTCTTTTTCAAGTCTAGCAATATTTGCCAAAAATTCAGGGTCTTTTTTGAGTTCTTCTATATGTATTTCAGGGGTTTTCATGCATTGTTCTCCAAATATAATTTAATTCTTTCTAAGGCTTCTGTGGTCTTTTGTACTTCATAGACAAGAGCCAAGCGAACATAGCCCTGACCTTCTCCTTCTCGTCCCAAAAATGAGCCAGGAATTACTTTGAGATTATATGCTTTATACAAATCAATCGTAAAGGCTATCTCATCTTCTACTTTGAGCCAAATATAAAAGGTGGCTTTGGGTGTTTCTATCCCCAATATTTCTTTGGCTGCTGCAAAATTCTTTTGATACTTTTGTCTAAAGAGAGCCACATGAGACTGGTCTGCCCATGCCGCAGCAGCTGCATGTTGTAGAGGCAAAGGAGAAGCACACCCTACATAAGTCCGATAGACCATATAATCACGTAACAGTATCGCATCCCCTGCGATAAATCCAGAACGTAGCCCTGGGGCAGAAGAGCGTTTGGAAATAGAATTAATCACTAAAATATTTTTAAAATCACTATTTCCCACTTCTATACTTGCATTAAGCAGTGAGGGTAACGGTTCTTCTAAATACAAATCTACATAACACTCATCATTGAGTAAGACAAAATCATGTTTGAGAGCCAAACGAACCCATGTTTTTAAATCTTCCATCAACAGTACAGAGCTTGTAGGGTTATTGGGAGAGTTGAGGATTACAAAATCTGCTTTGGCTAAAGATTCTTCATCTATTTGGGGTTGAAAGTCATGAGACGCATGAAGAGGAAGATATATCACTTCAGCCCTACATGCCTTAGCAGCACCTTCGTATATCTGATAAAAAGGATTGGGGAAGACCATCACAGGGTCTTTAATATCATGAAGTAAAAATTGAGGAAAGTTAAACAACACTTCACGTGTACCAAAGGTAGGGATAATCTCCTTCGCATCCAAATTTAGCCCAAAACGCTCTTTGTTATAGGTACGTATGCCCTCTTTGAGTATCTCTTCTCCAGATGTTTTTGGATATTTATTGAGCAAGGAAGCATTTGTTTTGAGTGCGTCAAGGATAAATGCTGGTGTCTCAAATTGTGGTTCACCGATGGTTAAAGAAAGTGCCGAATATTCAGCACTTGGGGTAATCTCTTCTAGTAAAGTATTTAATTTTTCAAAAGGATAGGTTTCAAAGTTCATAATAGCTCTCAATATTGTATAGTATTCCTGCGATTATATCAAAAATGGGGTAAAGTATAGCTATAACCATACGCTGAATCTTATTTTGATTTCCTTTTACATCTTTTTAATAAATGCTTGTTTACTAACTCTTGCTTGGACTTTTTTGAGTACCTTTTGTGCTGTTTCTTTTTTACGATAAGGACCTACAAAGACTTTATATACTTTATTTTTTTTGATATGATAAGGTAAGGCCATTTTTTCTATGCGTTTAATATATGCCCTACTAGGTCTAAGTTTAAAAGAGCCTAGTTGCAGATAATATTTTGGGGTCTCTTCTTTTTTTACTACCTTTGTTTGTTTTACTACTTTGGGCGTAGGTTTTGTATAGACTACTTTTTTTATCAAATCTCCTCTACTCTTTGGAATGCCTCTTTTAGCACCCCCTTTAACGACCCATTTAATAATCTCATTTTGAAGTTTGGTTGCATGGTATCTAGCTCTTGGACTGTTGACCAAAATCACAACGGTATAAAGATTGCCTGAAAGGTCTTTAACATAGCCTCCAATATTTTTGACATTTCGTAATGTGCCTGTTTTCATCCATGCTCGTTTACGGACAACCGTACCTGAAAAACGTCTTTTTATCGTACCATCTACCCCTGCTATAGAGAGTGTGTTCATCCATCTTTGACCATAACGGTCATACGCATTGTCATACATTTTAGCCAAAAGAGAGGCATTGAGTTTAGCAATACGAGAAAGTCCAGAACCGTTATCTATCAGTAAACGTCCTTTACCCAATGCACCGTTATCAGCCAATATCTTAGCCACTGCTTTTCTTCCCTTTTTCAAAGTAGCAGGGGCTCCATACATTTTAGCCCCTGATAAAAGCATCAAGTGTCTTGCATATAAATTATCACTTTTTTTGGCTGTTTTTGAAATGATATGTTCTAAAGAAGAAGAATAATAGGTAAAAAGTTCTACCGATTTTTTTGGCTTTTTTGCCAATTTTAATCTACCTGAAACAGACATATTATAAGATTTCATTTTATCTATCAACGCATAATAAAATGATTTATACGGCTGACTAAGTACTTTACATACATTACGTTTCCCACAACGCGTTGAGATTTGACCAAGTAAAGTGACTGTTGACATCGTCTTATTTTGGCTTATTTTTACCCCAGGCCATGAGTATTTTCCTCTACATGGTTTATTGACATGTCTTAAGTTATTGACTATCTTGTAGCTTTTATCAGCATTTTTGGAGTAGGCTCTCTTACGCTTAGGGTCTATACATACTGTACTCACACGCTCATTAAACATCATAGCATCAGGCATAGCATTATAAGCACTATAGGTATTTTCATCAAAATTTGAATTATTTTTGTTACCCACATTAAAGTAACTTCTATCAATAATAATATTACCTTTGATTTTTTTGATACCCTCAGCACGGATATAGGAGACAATTTTGGTTAAATCTCTATCTTGTAGCGTAGGGTCACCAAAACCTTTGATAATCAAATCACCATAAAGAACCCCTCTGCGTATCTTACCTTTGACATAAAATTTGGTTTGTAATCGATAATTAAATCCAAATTTTAATACAGAAGCATAGGTGCTTAATACTTTAATCACAGAAGCAGGTGTACGTGTTTTAGTGGCATTCAAAGAGACCAATACTCTACCATTTTTGCCTGTTTCTTTGATATAGATACTAATATCTTTTTTGGAGATACGACTCTTAGCGATGTGTGTATTAATCGCTTGAGGTAAAGCAAAAAGCCATACAGAAAGGAACAGATAGATATATACACTTTGAAACTTCAAATTAAAAATCTACCTTTTCTTTGGTACTTTCAATCATAGAGATAACCATCGTATAGATATTGGCAATCACAGCACCAATCACAAGCCCTGTAGCTAAATCATGATTGGCATAAAATTGTAAAGCAAAAAATGCTGGAATAAGATGTAAATCTGCCACCAATGACCCAGCCAAAAGTTCAGCAGATAACATATTGCGTACCCCAATTTTCAGTAAAGTTGAAATCATATTGACAGACCCAGCGATAAACAATGCCACCACAGAATGCTCATACAAAAATGCTGCTGATGTCGTAAGAGACATCAACGTAAAAAATATATAAAAAACTTTTCCCCAACTCATTTCAACTCCTTAAAGCTTAGTTAAATCGTCCCATTTTCATACATGGCACGCATTTTTTCTTTTTCTTTTTCTCTTTTGAGTTTAGTAGCTTCTTTTTCTCTAAAGCCTCCTACTGAAAATCCAAGCCACATCAAGATAGGAGATGCCACGAAGATAGAAGAGTACGTACCTACAATCACACCTACAAGCAATGTAAATGAGAATCCATGAATGATTTCTCCTCCTGATAAAAAGAGTGTCAAGACCACAAAGAATGTCGTGAGTGATGTCAAAGTCGTACGTGAAAGTGTACGAGAAACAGACTCATCTATAATCCCACCTAAGTCTGGATTTTTAATCGTTCTAATTCCTTCACGAATACGGTCAAATACGATGATTGTATCGTTGAGTGAATACCCTAATATGGTCAGTAAAGCTGCTAAAATATCAAGATTTACTTCGATACTAAACAAGACTATCATACCCATAGCAATCGTCACATCATGTACCAATGCAAAAACAGCTGCCACAGCAAAACGCCACTCAAATCTAAAAGATACATAGATAAGGATACCAATAATGGCTAAGAGCATCGACATGATACCTTGCTCACGTAATTCTGAACCTACTTTAGCACCGACCATATCGACCCTACGTACTTCAAATTTACCTGTGTCTTTGAGTAAGACTCTTATCTTGTCGCCAATATCTTCGCCTAGGTTTTTAGAAGAGATTTTGGTTTTAATAACCACCTCATCTTCTCCTCCAAAGAAAGTCACAGTAGCACCTTGATAGGCTTTGTCTGTGCCTATGGCATCACGAACTTTAGCAATAGGGGCTTTGCCTTCATATTGTACTTGTATGAGCGTTCCACCAGCAAAGTCTATCCCATAGTTAAACCCTTTGCCTATGATGAGTCCTAGTGCTAAGATGACTATCGCTACAGAGAGTAATCCAAAACGTTTACTCTTTTCCATCAACGCAAGAGGTTTTTTATATTTAAAAATTTCCATTATTTTTTTCCCTCTGTTTTAATACCAAACCAAAAATTTAATCTGTTTTTGTCAATATGTGGTAATATCCATTGATAAATACCATGTGTACCTACAATCGCTGTAATCATAGATGCCAAGATACCAATACTCATCGTCAAAGCAAATCCTTTGATAGCACCCGTACCATAAACATAAAGTACAGTTGCTGCAATAAGTGTCGTCACATTGGCATCCCAAATGGCTGTAAAGGCGTTGCTATACCCATCTTCTATAGATTTACCTATAGATTTACCTTGATGCAATAGCTCACGTATACGTTCATTTATAATGACATTGGCATCCACTGCCATACCCACAGTAAGGACAATACCTGCCATACCAGGAAGTGTTAAAGTAGCCCCAAAAAGTGACATAATAGCCAAAATCAAAAAGAGATTTCCTATCAATGCCACATTGGCAACCAGACCTGCCATACCATAGTAGACCACCATAAAGATAACCACAAGTACAAATCCTAACATCAATGCCAATGAACTAGAACGAATACTATCAGCCCCAAGGCTAGGCCCTACGGAACGCTTTTCCATCACATATACAGGAGCTAACAATGCACCTGAACGTAAAGCAATCGCAAGGTCATGTGCTTCTGAGAGTTGAAATCTACCACTTATCTGTACACGTCCTCCACCAATACGTTCATTGATATTTGGTGCAGAATAGACCTTATTGTCTAAGACCACTGCCATACGTTTACCCACATACTTCCCAGTGAAGTCTCCAAATATTTTAGCACCTTGACCATTGAGTGTGAAGTTAATCACGGGCTGATTATTTTCATCAAAGCCCACCGTAGCATCGGTTAACATAGAACCATCTAAGACAGGAATCGCTTTGAGTAAATACTTTTGGGGTGTATTGACATCGGTAAGTATCACATTACCAAAACTTTTTGCCTCTGCTGTACTCATACTATCGACTCTAGCGATACGGTCTTCATCTACTGCCATAAGTTGTAAGTGTGCAGCACGAGCGATAAGCTCACGGATACGTTGCTCATCGGCTTGTGTTTTGATACCTGGGACTTCTACAAGGATTTTATCTTCGCCTTGTTTTGCTACCGTTGGTTCTGCTAGTCCAAACTCGTTGAGTCTGTTTCTGATAGTATCCACAGCTTGACCAATCGCATTTTTCTTGGTACGTTCTGTCTCTTCATCACTCATCATAAGTGAAAACTTTAAGCCATTGGCACTAAGTATCGTACCCTCTATCTCTTTTTTTAGAAGTGCTGTGGCTTTTGTCACATCATCTTCATCAAGTAGCTCAAAAGTAATCTTCTCACCCTCTAGCATACGCAAGTCATCAAAGATAATCTCTTCATCATCAAAAAGATACTTAATCGTTCCTGCCATAGATTTGATACGAGACTCAATAGCCACTTCACTTTGGATACCCAAGAGCATATGAAGCCCTCCTTGAAGGTCAAGCCCCAAAGTAATTTTTTTACCTTCATCACTTTGCGTCAAAGAAGGGATAGAAAAGACAATCCCAAAGATAAGAGCAAAAGCAAAAAGGATGACCCTAAAATTAAGCGTCTTCACCGAGATCTACCTTTTTTGATACATACGCACGGTCTAGTTTTACAATCGTGTCGTCATTTAATTTGATTTTGATAAAATCTTCTTCAGGTTTAACAATCACAGCGATGAGTCCACCTGTTGTGATAATTTTATCGCCTTTAGCGAGGTCTTCAAGCATCGCTTTATGTGATTTCTGAGCTTTTTGCTGTGGTCTGATAATTAAAAAATAAAAAATTGCAAATAACATAATGAGTGGTAAAAATGAACCAATCACACTACTTTGTTGTTCCATGAGGAATCCTTTTGAATAAAATTAGACGATATTTTACCACCTTTGAGTTAACAAGGGGCTTGACCATTGCTTTTTTGGCTTCTGCGTTCATCTACCTTGAATACTATGGCGTTGCTTCTGCCCTACTCAACACACTCTTAGGGCTTTTTGGGCTTTATTTACTTTTGGAAGCTTCTGCTAAGACGTGGTTCGTTGCTGGTGCTTTTATAGGGCTGTTTTGGTTTTATTGGATTGTTTTGAGTCTGATAGAGTACGATATGCTATGGGCTGTGCCTTTGGAATTACTCATTATCATGCTCACCTATGGTCTACTCTTTGGGGCTATTGCCAAGATGAGTGAATGGATAAGTGAATGGATAAGTCAGAAAACACCCCAACCCTATAGCCTAGCCATCAAAGCCTTAGGACTGCTCTGTTTGAGCTACATTCATCCTTTTGGTTTTGATTGGTTTAAACCTGAATTGGTCTTTGTGCATTCGTATTTAGGCATGGCTAAATGGCAATTTTCTTTGATACTTTTGGGCTTAGTCCCTAGATTATGGCACAATAACATGGTCTATCTTCTACTCATACTCTTTGCCTACCAAGCCCCAGCAACCAATCACACTGCTATACCCTCTCATATCGCCTTAGTCACTACCCATACCCCTGTCAAAGACAAATGGAACCCTGTCCTACATCAAGCACAATTTGACGCTATTTTCACAGAGATAGACCATGCCATTGATGCCAATAAATCCCTCATCGTCTTTCCCGAATCTATCATCCCACTCTTCCTCAATCACAATCAAATCCTACTTGATACACTACAAAGTAAAGCCAAACATATCTCTATCGTCATAGGGGGTCTATATTGGGATGGCGAAGCCCCACGAAACTCTACATATATCTTTAATGATAAGAAGATACAAATAGCCTCTAAAGTCATCCTCGTCCCTTTTGGAGAGAGCAATCCTTTACCTCAATTTTTGAGTGATTGGGTCAATGAAGTGTTTTATGATGGAAGCGTAGACTATAAAGCCAGTAAAGAGGTCATAGACTATCAAATAGACGGCATTACCTACAGAAACGCCATCTGTTTTGAAGCCACAAGCGAAAAACTTTACCAAGGCAAACCCAAAAACATGATAATCATCAGTAACAATGGATGGTTCACGCCTTCCATAGAACCCACCCTACAAAAACTATTACTCCACTACTACCACCAAAAATACGGCACAAAGATATACCATGCAATTAATATGTCGGAGTCTTATGTGGTTTTTTAAGGATTATTTTTAATTTATATATGAATATTTATAGCGTAAAAATGAGATGAAAGCTAAGTTTTCTTTAGCCAATAATAATTTAATTACTTTTTGAGGGGATATTCTTCTTTTATTAGTATATGCTTTGATACTTTTTTTGAATGCTTCTAAAGCAATTAATCTAGCATTTACCAATTCATTATTAAAACTATTTAAGTCCAATAATTTCATAGTATATTTAGATTTTTCTTCATTTTTAGAACTTGAACCTATATGTCCTTTATCTGTATAGATAAAATACTCTCTAATATTTATCTCTTTAATTGGATTTAAAAATAGATTTTCATCAAATTTATTTCCTTTTTTATGCCCACAAGTCAAAGGTTTATTTTTATCTGTAAAACATTTACCACTACAAGAAACCAATAAATTATCATAGTCAAAACTCAAATTATCATAATCTAAATGTTTAGGTTTTATATGTTCAATATGGATAAGTTCTTTATCTTCTCGTTTTTCTCTAAAAAAAGTTTCTTCTAATTTGGCTTCACAATATCCACATAACCAATTTTGTTCTTTTTCTAAAATATATTGTTTTAATTTTCGCTTTGTTTTATATTCTTTATCCCACATATCTTTTTTGTTTTTTTGAGGAATAATTTTAATTTTTTCTTTTAATGCTTCTGTATCATCAATAAAAAATTGTGGTATCTCATTTTTTTGAATATATCTCAATTATATATCCTGAAGTTCTCTATCAAAAGCAATGCCTTGAAAAAATGATGAGTTTTCACTCTCATATTCTAAAATTTCCAACTTCAAGTCTTTGGCTTCTTTAGTATCAATTTTACCATTTTCAAATAAATCTCTATATCTAAGATGTAACTCTTCAAGATGTTTTGGGATATAGTGTGTTCCCATAATTGAACTAAGCATAATATTAATATCTCTATCAAGAGGGGCTTGATTTAACTGTTTTACAATCGTTTTATTTTCTTGTTTATCCAATAAAATCAAATTCTTATAATAAGTAGAACTCAATATCTGTGGGGAATGCGTAGCCAATAAAAATTGACTCCCTTTTGACCATTTGACCAAATCATCTACCAATTCATATTGCCAAGAGGGGTGTAAAGCTATATCTACTTCATCCATGAGTACAATAGAATCTTTTTTGACCATACTTTTGAGCCAAATATAAATGCCTAGTTTTCTAAGTTCTCCGTGGCTTAAATCTTCTGACAATAACACTTTATTAGAGCCTTTGAGTTTAAAGATAATTTTTGTACCATCTTCATTTTCCCCTATCTCTTTACCCTCAATAAAATCTTTTAGTTCATTGGTAAAATCAATATAATTTGAGCCATATTTTCCATGTACTCGCATCTCTTTAAAATCTTCTTGTTTTTCGTGTTCAAAAGAGTTTAAAATAGATTTTTCAGTAGGAAATTCATAAGTAGAAAAATTGGGTAAAAGTTTTTTCATCTCTTCTTTATCATCTTTTTCTGATAAGAAGTGTAAAGGTTGGGCATCGGGAACGGTTAGGTAGATGCTATTTGAGAGTTTTTTTAGTTGCTCCGTTGATATATCTGATGTAGGATGAAAGTGTATGTCTTTATTTGACATACAAGTAAAATTTAAAAAATATTCTTTTTTATGTTCTATAAAAATAAAATTTGCTAATTTCTGTTCATTATTCAGAGAATCAAAATTTCCTTTTAATATTCTTCTAATATAAACCCTTCTATTTTCATCAAAGAAACAAGACAACATAATAAAAATAAATTGAAGTAAAGTACTCTTCCCATCCCCATTTTTACTAGCAATAGAAAAGACATTAGGAAATTTAGACTTTTCAAAATCTATCACAATATTTTCAAAGTTTCTATATTTTATGATTTCTACGCGTTTTAATTGCATTTTGTTTTCCTTTGTTTATTTTTTACCCAAATAGGTATTTTATCGTTGTGTGAAACTCTCCATATCTTCCATTTTCTTGGTTTAAATATGCTTTTGCAAAAACTTTGGATTCTTCTTCTGAAAGCTCTTCAAAAGTTATAGGGTCAAGAATAAAAGTTTCTATGGCACTTGCTCTTAAACTATTAAGTTTATCAATATTTAGTTGTAAAGTTTTTATAACTTTTTTTGATATTTCATCTGTTGAATAAATTTTTCCATCTGCACTATATTTAAATTTAGATTCACAACCTATATCTAGTGGGCTGATATTAATAATATTATTAGCTTTACTATTTCCACAATGTCTTGGTTCACCTTTTGATAACTGTTTTTGACATGAGCATAATAGATTATCATATCTTAGTTGTAAATGTGGAAATTTATCTTTATCTTTTGGCTTAAAGTGTTCAATATGAGAAGTATCTTTTAATATTTTACTTTCACAGTAGCAACAAATATAACCTTGTTCTATAAGTAATGACTCTTTAATATCACTTTTTATTGGATTAACTAAATCTTTGTATTCTCTATCCTCTTCACTTTTCCAATCGGTAAAACTTTGAGGTTCTCTTATCTTTTCTATATATTTCATTTACCTAAAATTTCTTTTCTCTTAATAAGTACATTAGCTTTTACTAATTCAACTTCTCTACCCTCAATCTTATCTTCAAGCTTACTCATTAATTCTTTTGCTTCTTTTAATTCCATCTCTTGAATCAGTTTAAAAAGTCTATCTAAGTCTTCTTTTATCTTCAATGGTCTAGCCTCAACACCTAAAATATCTTCTAGTTGTCTATCACTACTTTTACCATAAGACTCTGTAGGCTTACTAATCTCTACAGAGTCTTTACTCTGTTTGAGAACAAAAATATTCTCTGCATTTACATGACTTAATATTTGAGGAGAATGCGTACTCACAATAAATTGACAATTTGGAAAAACTGCTGTAAGTTTAGAGATAATCACTCTCTGCCATGCAGGATGAAGATGTAAATCTACCTCATCAATCATCACCACACCATCACCTTCTAATGGATTCTCTAACTTCGGGTTTGCCATAGTCAATCTTCTAGCAATATCACCAATCATAGCAATCATGTTTTTTTCACCATCAGAGAGCTGATTGAGATTAAGAGTCTCTCCATTTTTATCAACAAGCATACGAGGTGTTGGAATCCTTGTAATTCGTAAATTTTGATACTTTGGGATAAAGTGTTCTATAGTTTGAGTCACAACTTCTAGTTCTTTACCATGATTAACAAGGGCTTGTTCTAATCTTTTAGTATCGTTTATAACAATATTTTTAATTACTTCTATAAAATTATTAATATTTGTATTTTCTGTAGGTTTTGCATACTTAAAATGTTGTTCTATATTATTTCTAGCTTTGTGACTCAATTTCCAAAACTTCAACTCTATAAATAATAGAAAAATATCCCAAATAAAGTTTAAATGCTCATTATTTTCTATTTTAGTAGAAATTATTTTTTCAATAATCATTTCTATACGATCAAAATCTCTATTATCTAAATGTATATTATATTCATCATCTCTATCAATTAATCTACTCATATTATGTAATAAGTTTTCTATATAATCTATATTATCATCTTTAATAGATAGATGTAAATAGTCGATTAACTCAAAAAATAAATATCTCGGATTTTCCAATAAAAAACTATCTTCTTTAAATCGTTTAAGTAATTGATCATTGCTACTTTTATAATCACTTAGATGTTTTAAAACTTGATTAACTTTTAAATATATCCATTGTTTCTTTTTTTTCATCCATTTTTGTCTTGAAGTAGTATATTCATTTAATATATCATCTTGTTCTCTAAACCATTTGAAAAATGCTTGAAAATTTGCTTTATTTCCCAATGCATTATCATATACATCTAATTGAGATATAGTATCTCTAGTTTTTATATTTGGAGAAATACCTTTTGCAATTCTATTAATCGGATAATAAGCTATCATTGGTAATGTATTTCTATTTTTGTATGTTTTTTGACATTCAAAAACCAATTGATTTAGTTGTAATAAATTTGATTGTTTATCAGCAGGGTATCCTCTTTTAAATTCAATATTTTCCCATTGGTAAGTATTATCTGTTTGAGCAACCTTTAATTTAATAGAAGCATAATCAGTAGCATTTTTAATACTATCATCAGGTATATTATCACCTTGAGATTCTATTTTATCAATACCCTTTACAAGCCAAGAGAGAGAAATAGCAATCGCATCAAGAATAGTAGATTTTCCTGAACCATTGACACCAACAAATACATTAATATTTGACAATAATTCTATCTTCTGCTTTTTAATACCTCTAAAATTTGTTAATTCTATCTCTTTTATTTGCATTTTACTCTCCTAAAGTAGATTCAATCTTCACAGCCAACTGCTCAGGCAACAAGCCCAAACTTTCTTCCACTAATTTTGTATTTCCATGTGTGATAAAATTATCATCATATTCAAAAGAAGTGAGTGCTATATCCAATATTTTTTCTTCTGCTAAAAGCTCTAAAATTGCACTTCCTACCCCTCCCATTTTGGCAGAATCAGAAAATACAAACCATTTTTTGTATCTGCTACTTAAGGTAATAAGCATCTCTTTATCAAGAGGTTTTACAAAGCGTAAATCTAAAATTGCTATCTCTTGGTCTAAGAGTTTGGCTGTGGCTTCTGCACGTCCTACACCATTTCCATAGCCTATAAATAGTATATCTTTTCCCTCTTTAAGTAGATGAGATTTCCCTAGTTCATACGCTGGACTTTCTCTATCTGTAGCAGAAAATGCACCTCTAGGGTACCTAAATGCACAAGGGTGTGTGTACTCTTTGGCAAAATCCATTGCTAGTCTCATGGTGCTGTCGTTATAGGGGGCTAAGAGGGTCATATTTGGAATAGCACGTAGATACGAAATATCAAAAGCACCTTGATGGGTTTCGCCATCTTCTCCTACGATACCTGCTCTATCTATGGCAAAGGCTACACCTAAATCCATGAGACAAACATCATGTATCACTTGGTCAAACCCACGTTGAAGGAAGGTTGAGTAAATCGCACAAAAAGGACTAAACCCCTCTTTGGCTAAAGCACCCATAGAGGTCACGGCGTGTTGTTCTGCGATGGCTACATCCCAAAAACGTTCTGGGTATTTTTCCATTACGGCTGACATACCTGTCCCTGTAGGCATCGCTGCTGTGACACCTACTACTTTGCTGTCCTTATCGGCTAAGCAGAGTAAGTATTCAGAAAAAAGAGCTGTGGCTTGTTTGGCTCCTGATTTTTTGATAGAGATACCTGTTTCTAAATCAAAAGCACTCACACCATGCCAATGTTCTTTGCTTCCCTCTGCTATCTCATAGCCTTTTCCTTTGGTGGTTTGGGCATGGATAATCACAGGCTTACCCATGGCTTTAGCCACGTGCATCGTCTCAATTAAAGACGCTATATCATGCCCATCCACAGGGCCGATATAGTCTATCCCCATCTCTTCAAACAAAATCCCAGGGGTAATAAGCTTAAAAGACTCTTCAAAACGTTTTGCCATATAGGTGGCATTAGGAGAATTTTCTAGCGTCTTTTCTACTTTGGCTTTAAATTTTTGATAAAAAGACCCTGCCATGGTTTGAGAAAGTAATTTGGAGATAGCCCCAATAGGTTTTGCAATACTCATTTCATTGTCATTGAGGATGATTATAACAGGATATTTTTTATCCCCTAGTTCATTGAGGGCTTCATACACCATACCTGCTGACATAGACCCATCACCGATAAAGGCTATAGGAATTCTTTTTTCACCTTTTAGAGCGATGGCTTTGGCAGCACCTACAGCCAAAGAGATAGAGGTAGAGCTATGCCCTGCTACATAATAGTCATACACAGATTCTGAGGGCTTCGTATAGCCACACATCCCTCCAAAAGTTCTTAGCGTATCAAAATCATCCCATCTATCGGTGAGTAACTTATGGGCATAGGCTTGATGGCTCACATCAAAGATAAAAGGGTCTTTTTCTGCGTCAAATACTCTGTGCATTGCTACAATTAAATCCGTTGCTCCCATAGTCGAGCTTAGATGCCCTCCATTTTTACTTACTGTATCCAATATCTTTTCACGAATATCTTGGGCTAGAGTATTAAGCTCCTCTATGGAGTGATTTTTGATATTCATAGAAGTGCTTTAAAATGCTTAAAGAAAATATCATTTTGTTTGCTTGTTCCAATGGTGATACGTATTGCATTCATACCATACGATGCTAGATTACGGATAATTACCCCTTGCTTTAACAAGGCATCAGAAATCTCCGTAGCGTCTATCCTATCATCAAATACATAAGTAATAAAATTTGTATAACTCTCGATATACTCAAATCCATTGTCATCTGCAAAGGCTTCGTAACGCTTGATTTGTTCGGTGTGTAAAGCAATAGACTCTTTTACAAAGTCTTCATCTTTACACGCTTCTATCCCTGCAACCAAAGAGAGTGTAGAGATATTAAAAGGAGGTCGCATTTTATAGAGTTGAGCGATGAGTTCTTTTTGTGCGATACCATAACCAACACGCATACCACCTAATCCATAGGCTTTAGAAAATGTCCCTAGATAAATCACATGAGAAAACTCCATGAGGTCATTGGGTGTAATGGCATATTCACTATCTTTAGCAGAGGCATATTCCATATACGCCCCATCTACGACCACAATGGCATCTTTCATTTGCCCAATCATCTTTAGTACTTCTGCTTTTTTGGTCGCATCACCTGTGGGATTATTGGGGGTACAGATATAGACAATTTTGGGCTTACGCATTGTGTATGCTTCTATAAACTCTTCGTATTTATGCTCATAGCTCATCGTACGCAATACTTTTGCACCCATCTGCTTGGTATAAATCTCATACATAGCAAAGGTCACAGCAGACATGAGTACAGAAGAATTTTCATCAAGTACAGCACGAGAGATAAACTCCAAAACTTGGTCAGACCCTGCTCCTATGATGATATTATCGCTTAAGACATCATATTTAGATGCCAAAGCCTCTTTGAGTTCAAACATCGAATCATCAGGATAAAGGTGTGCTTTATCGGCATGATTTCTAATGGCTTGGGCTACCATAGGGCTAGTGCCTATAGGGTTTTCATTGGAGGCTAGTTTGACCACATCTTTGGGGTCTATACCATATTCACGCACCACTAGCTCTATGGGTTTTCCTGCTTCATACACCTTAATATCTTTTAATGCTTTATTAAATTTTATCATTTTTTCCCTTTCTAAATATCATCTAGTTCTTTTACATAAGAGCCTAATAGCTTAATTTCATTGGCATGTTTGGCTAAAATATTTTGTATTTTAGGGTCATCTTTATGTCCATGAAACTCGATAAAAAATAGAGATTCACCCTTTACAATATGTGATTTAATCTTCGTCAAATTAACATTCACTTCTTCAAAATGTTGTAAAAATGTGACCAAAGCCCCTGGGTCATTGCTCAATCTTACGAGCAGTGAAGTTTTGTCATTGCCTGAGGGAGCATTTTCAAAATTGGAGATGATAAAAAACCGTGTTCTATTGTTATCATCATCTTCTATATTGTCAAACAAGATAGGAAGATTATTGAGTTTAGCAGCCACAGCAGGACAAAGTGCCGAAGCTGTAGGGTCTGTGAGGGCTATTTTACTAGCTTTGGCTGTGGATTCTACAGGAATATGATCTACCGTATCTAGTCCTAAATCTTCCAAAAATTTACGACACTGTCCAAAAGCAATATCTTTAGAATAAATCTTTTTGATTCTAGAAACATCATTACAACGAGAAGCAAAAGAGAGATGTACTTCTATCATCACCTCTGCAATAATTTTGAGATTATACTTATCCAAAGAGTTAATCGTATCACTCACGATACCATTGGAAGAGTTCTCAATAGGAATGACACCAAATTTGGCAGTACCTCGTGCCACTTCTCTAAAAATACCTGTAATAGAAGAGATAGGTAAGTAATTGCTCATCGCTCCAAATTTTTTGGTCGCTGCTTGGTGGGTAAAAGATGCTTCTGGTCCGAGATATGCTACAGCTTCAGGGAGTTCAAGATTACGTGCCACAGCAAACATTTCTAAAAAAAGTGCATCAATGGCATCATCTGTGAGCTTACCATCATTGTTTTTTTTGAGACGATTTAAAATAGCTTGTTCTCTCTCTGGTCGATAGATGGGAGAACCTGTTGTATTTTTGAGTACCCCTACTTGATGTACCACTTCCATACGTTCATTATAAAGTTTGAGTAAACTATCATCTATACTGTCAATTTTGAGTCTTAAATCGTCTAATGTCATGTTATGCTCCTATTTCAAATATTCTAATTCCAAACGTACTTGGTCTTCATAGCTTTCACGTCTTCTAATGAGTCTATCTTTTCCCTCTTCCAAGGCAACTTCAGCTGGTTTGGCTCGGGTGTTATAATTACTAGCCATAGTAAAGCCATACGCCCCTGCTGAATGAATCACAAGCAAATCATTGTGTGCTAAAGGTGGTAAATCAACATTCTTGCCAAAAAAGTCACCACTCTCACACACAGGACCTACCACATCGGCTTTGCTTGTATCGCCATCTATGCCTAAGGCTTCTATCTTGTGATAGGCATCATACAAACTAGGACGTATCAAGTCATTCATTGCCCCATCAACAATGACAAAACGCTTAGAACCATTGATTTTTTCGTACAATACTTTGGTAAAAAATGCCCCTGCGTTTGCCACCATATAACGCCCTGGTTCACAGAGTAAGGTAAGGTCAAGCCCCTTAGTAGATTGGAAGATAGCCTGAGTATACTCTTCTGCTGTAATCGTCACTTCATCATCGTACACCACACCAATACCCCCACCCACATCAAAGAACTTAATATCAATCTTAATGGCTTTTAGTGAACGCACCAAATCTGATACTATATCACACGCTTCACGGATAGGAGAGAGTTTAGTAAGCTGAGAACCAATATGAAAATGAATGCCCACAGGGTCTAAAAACTCTGATTTTTTTGCATAAATATACATACGTTTTGCCATATCTATCTCTACACCAAACTTATTTTCATGTAAGCCTGTAGATATATAAGGATGTGTTTGAGGGTCAATATTGGGATTAACTCTAATAGAAATACGTGCTTTTTTGCCCAAGGCAGTAGCCACCATCTCCACACGCTTCATCTCTGCTTCAGATTCCAAATTTAGCAGTAAAATATCTTTTTCTAAGGCTTCTTTTATCTCATCATCACGCTTTCCCACACCTGAGAATATAATCCGATAAGGAGCAACCCCTGCGTCTATCGCACGTCTTACTTCACCGATACTCACACAATCAGCCCCTGCCCCCATATTTGCCAAATGAGAGATTACAGAGAGATTAGAATTGGCTTTGACGGCATAATTAATCAAAGATTTTTTACCAGAAAAGGCTTCTTTAAGTGTCGTATATCTATTGCTAATATAATCAAAGTTATACATATATAAAGGCGTACCATATTTTTCGCTTAGGGCTTTATAATCATAATTCATCTATCATCCTTGAGTCTATTTTGAGGTGATTTTATCTAAATATCACTAAAGAAGAGTTAGTATGAGAGAGAATCACTTAGAAAATACTAGGGTTTGTAGCTAATTATATGCCTATAGATTCGATAATTCAAATCTTACAATACATTTCGTTCTTCAATAAGAAAAATAACAGTAAAATTATTGTAACATATCTCTTCCAAATTCTTGCTCATTTTTGGACGAGTGATTATGCACTCGCATTTATATGGGCTATTAAACCAAAAGGACCAACATGGCAGAAAGAAGAAAATTTAAAAAGAGATTTTGTAAGTATTGTGAGCAAAAAGTTGAATTTATCGACTATAAAGATTTAGGTGCACTTAGATTTAGTTTAAGTGAAAGATTTAAAATCATGCCACGTCGTCTTACAGGTAACTGTAAACGTCATCAAGAGCTTGTGACTGTAGCTATCAAAAGAGCGAGACAAACAGCTTTAATCCCTTACATCGTTGACAGAAAAAACGTAATAGAAAACCCTTTCGAAAACGTAAGATAGTCTTCGATAAAATAGTCTTCGGACTATTTTATAAGGTACGTACTTTACGTACCTTTATTCTTTTGTAATACCACAAAACGCTTATCAGCTTTATCCAATTCATATAAATATACCTCATCATCACAAAACAATGTCATACCACTATACTCGACTATCTCTTCTACGGTGTGTAAATATTGTTTGATACTCTCTTGTGATTTTCTAAAGGTGTCACCCTCTTTTTCAAATAAGGTAAAATCAGAAAGATATACTCCCTCTTCAAAATCACTATCTATCGTCAAAAAACGTCTGTCATCATCTACAATAAACGAACCCACAGCTACATTTTCAAAGCCATACAAGGTATTGATGTCACAAAGGAAAAACCCTCCTTCATGAAGATGTGTTGCCACACAAGATAAAAATCGTTTGAGTTCTGTTTTGCTAAGATAGTTTGGCATATCAAAGACAGCGGTAATGACATCATACCCTTCTAGCTCATCACAAAGGTCTATCACAGTAGCCGTGATACCTTGTGCTTGTGTTTTGGCTACCATGAGAGGGCTTAGGTCTATGCCTTTGACCCTAGGTATCTCCAAAGCTTTTTGCATCCCTAGCAAAAAATCTCCAGAACCACACCCTACATCTAAAAGTGTTTCAAACTCAAGCGTCTGTAAAAAAAGAAGATAATGGGCATAGAGTCGAGGAGAAGCCTCTTTCACTCCTAGTAAATCCTCTACTTTGGCATAGAGGTCAGGAGTGAGGTCAAGACTATTGTGAGGGGTGTTAGGCATCTCTTTCTACAACTGTTTTGATTTGTTCATACAAAGAGAGTATCTCTTCTTTTTTGGCATAAAAGCTATTTTTATTGGCGATAAGGTGTGCTGAGGAGTCCATAATATCTTCTGCTACTTTGAGTCCATTTTCTCTCATAGTGCTACCTGTTTCGACAATATCAACAATCGCATCAGCCAATCCTACCAAAGGGGCTAATTCTATAGAGCCATAGAGCTTCACAACTTCTACCCCAACAGCTTTTTTGGCAAAATAGTCTTTGGTAATATTGACCATTTTAGTGGCTACTTTTATGTTAGGACGTGACCAGTCTAGTTCATCTTCATTTTTGATACCTATGGCTACTTTACATTTGCCTAACTGCATATCAAGAAGCTGGATAATATCTAACTCTTTTTCGGTAATAACGTCTAATCCTACGACACCAATATCAGCAGCACCATGTTCTACATAGGTAGGTACATCTTGGTTACGTACATTCAAAAAACGAAATTCTCCCATATCCAAAATGAGTTCTCTTCCCTCAAATTTAAATTCACCTCCAAATATCTCAGCAAATATCTCTAATGTTTGTTCTGCAATTCTACCTTTTGGAAGGGCTATTGTTAACATATTTTTAACTCCTTAATCACTTTTTGCACTCCTTGAAAAACCAATGATTCATCATAAATGGCATCTTCAAAAAACGTTGAGAGAAACGCACCGTCTCCCCCTGTAAAATAGCGTGTTTTACCATGACTATGCTTATCAATGAGTGCTTTTATAGACGCGATTATACCATAGCTTATCCCCTCTTTAGTTGTACAAGGCAAAGTATCTACATTCAGAGATGTCTCAAGTGTCACATCCAATACCTCAGAGATAGAAGCATACGAAGCCAAATATGCTTGGATACCTAGTAAAATAAAGCCTCCTTGATACACGCCATCGAGCATAACATCTACCGTAATAGCCGAACCAGCATCAATAAAAATGCCATTGTCATGGCTCAAACAAAGGGCTTTTCTATCTACCCCCATAGTATCATACGCACCCTCTAGCTCCATAAGAGAAGAGATATTTTTCCACTTTTTTATCTTTGCTATCTCTTGGCTTAAAGAGGTATTGACGCAGATATAGACCAAGGCTTTGTCTTGATACTTTTCTATGGCTTGGCTATGGCTAAGATGTTCTACCCCATCTGTAGTATAGATATGAAAGTGTGTATTGCCTATATCGGCTAAAAGACTACACTTCATGCCATACCCTCCACCCCTGTGCTAAAAGTAAGGCTTTGGCTTTAGAACAAAGTGGTGCTTTGATAAGGATGTATTTTTTTTTGATGGCACTGTCTATATATTTTTCTATCCTTTGATGTAATTGCATGAGTTCTTCTGCTTCTTTAGAAAGTACTCGACTCTTTTTTTCTAAAGACAGCATGAGGACATAAAATCCTTTTAAATCCACACCCACATAACATTCAATCTTTTTACGAGACCCTATCTCTTTGGGCTTTATCTCTGTAAAAGATTTGAAGATAAGATTCTTTTTTTGTAGATAATCTATAACTTTTTTCATAAGATACCTCTACTTTAGATTATTTTTACAGCTAAACCACCACAAAAAAGCAAACATAAGCCCAGAAGTTTTGGCGATAGTTTCATCATAGATGAGTGCTTTGGCTTGGTCTATAGGGAGGGTGATGACTTCTATCTCTTCTGCGTCAATCCCCCCTCCTTCGCTTACTTTCATGCTCTCATTGACCACGGCATAGTACAACACTTGTTTTGACCCTGCAAAACCTACAGCACTATGAAATGAAGTGATTTTTTCTATATCTTCTAAGGCTACAGCGTAACCACACTCTTCTTCTATCTCTTCTTGGGCAATACGTGCAAGGCTCAACTCTTTGTCTACAATACCAGCACAAAGCTCTAAGGTCATACCATCATTGTTGTTGAGATACACAGGTGGACGAAACTGCTTGACCAAGATAAATGCATCTTTTTGGCTATGATAAATAAGTATCGCTACAGAGTCATGGGCTTTGACGATTTCCCAGCTTTTTTGTTTGTTATCTTGTAGATAACTTACCAGTGCTGTTTGGATAAATTTACCCTCTTTTAAGGGTGCTAGTTTAAAATTTTCAATCTTATAAGTCATCATCAATCCTTACTTCTAATTTTTTGAATCTATCCCAGATAAAAGGTTCATTTTTACCTTTAAGATAGGCTAAGAGTGCTTCTTTATTCTTTTTTGCATCTTTTATCACAACCGTTTTGTATTTGGTGGTTGTGGTCTCTTTGTACTTGGTAAATGTTTTGAGTATCGTACGTGTATCACTCTTTTTGTGTAGTACTTTCATAGGGTTAATCCACCTGCCATTTTTGGTCATACCAAAGTGTAGATGAGGTCCTGTACTCCGTCCTGTACTTCCTACATGACCTATGATTTGTCCTTTTTTGACCAGTTGTCCACGTTTGACACGGATACGACTTTGATGGGCATACAAGGAGACATACCCTCCCTTATGCTTAATCTTGACTACTTTACCATAGCCACCCATACGCCCGGAGAAGATGACTCTTCCTGCGTTGACAGCCAGAAGTGGTGTACCCCGTCTTGCACCAAAGTCTGTACCATGATGAGGACGGTAACGTTTTAAGATAGGATGATAACGCCGATAAGAAAAAGAAGAGGTAATCCGTGCATGGCGTAAGGGCATACCAAAACGATATTTTTTACCTTTGACTTTGACACGTCTTGTATAGGTAATTTTCTCTTTACCTTTGACAATATACGCCTGTGATGTTGTATCATTGCTATATCCATAACCATCTTCATCGGCATAGACAAAAGACTCTTTACCCCTACTCTTTAACATGGCTACTTTGATATATGGCATATAATAAGGTCTTCCCATACGTGTTTTTTGCTTATAGATAAAAGAGAGTGTATCTCCTCGATGCAATCGTCTTGTATTGATAACACCTTTAAGAAGTTGAGACATTTTATCAGCCAAAGCAGGATAGTGTAATGTTTTTTTTATATCACTATGAGGATTAGAGTGGATGACCACTGTAGCACTATACTCTTTTTCTTTATAGGCAATAGGGATAATATCAAAGACAAATTTATGGCTTATTTTATCTTTGGCTAAGTGTATTTGCATCTCTTCGCCTATAGGGATAAGGACTTGCTCTATTTCATCTTCACTGTCTCTAAGCTCATAAAAAACTTCCCCTGCTTGAATCTCTGAGAGGTACTTGACATCTTCTTCATCAATCGCACTATGTATATTAAAAGAAATTTCTTTTCTTTCTAAGTATTGAGAAAAAAGCTCTCCTCTTTCCCATGTATTGACCGTAAGTTTTGCACCAGACAATAGAGTACACATTAAACCCCAGATAATCATACTTTTGACACTTCTCATTCTCTTTACAACCTATTTTCAAATTGGTCATCATTATAACTAAACTTTTACTATATTATTAGTATAATCAAAACAATTAATTACACCCAAAGGATTTTCATGCGTAAAATACTATTGACACTGCTACTCTCTTTTCCACTTTTTGCAGGATTTTTTCCTTCAAGCGTACATACTTCTATCCAATCGGTAAACGGTAAAACAAGTACCCTTAACAAAGCATTTCCTATCAATGGAATGACGGGTGTGGTGATACACAATTATGGCAAAGGTCTTAATGCTATTACCTCTCGTATCTCACAAATATCTTCCAATGGAGAGACGCAATTACTCTCTGTTGGTGTGATACAACATGAAGAACTTCCTACTATCAATACAGCCGTACAACGTGGAGACAAAGTGATCGGTGGCTACTTGTATCACAATGTATTGCTACTCGCTCCTGATGCTGATACCTACGCAAGAGTCACCAAATCGTACCATAAAAAATGGATACACCCCGATTTATTTGCTCTTTATATCGCAGGAGAGGGAGAAGGCAGAGCTTCTAAAGAAAACCTTGCTAATTTTGCCAAAAAATATCAAATAGGTTTGGTCTATATCGTAGACAGAGATTCAGAACGTTTAGTAGACCCAATCTCAGGTAAAACCATCGCCAAAAAAGCACGTGTTGGCTCAACAAGCAAAGGGATGTTTCCTTTTTATATGCGTTTTGGTGAGCTAGAGACAGGTTGGTTTGGTGGCACGGAGACAGGAGAGTACTATCAAGCAATGGGTACCTTATAATGCTACAGAAGAAAGCCATACAATACTTTGAAAAGCTTGTAGGAAAAGACAATGTCTATTCAGATAAAGCACATCTCATCGCCTACTCGTATGATGCAACACGTACACGCTTTGAGCCTGAAGCCGTGGTATTTCCTAGAGATGAAGCAGATGTATCTGCGATACTAAGCTACTGTAATACCCATCAGATTATCATTACCCCTAGAGGGGCTGGTTCTGGCTTTACAGGTGGAGCGTTGCCTACCAATGGGGGTATCATACTAGGTATGGAAAAGCACATGAACAAAATCCTTGAAATTGATATGGAAAATATGGTTGCTGTCGTACAACCAGGGGTCATCAATATGGATTTACAAAAAGCTGTAGCAGAAGTAGGATTGATGTATCCTCCTGACCCTGCGAGTGAAGAGTACTCTACCCTTGGAGGAAATGTCAGTGAAAATGCTGGGGGAATGCGTGCAGCGAAGTATGGTATTACCAAAGATTATGTCATGGCTTTACGTGCTGTGCGTACCAATGGCGATGTCATCCGTGCAGGAAAACGAACCATCAAAGATGTAGCAGGGTACAATATAGCAGGTATCCTCATCGCCTCTGAGGGAACACTAGCCGTCCTTACCGAAATTACCCTAAAACTCATACCCAAACCCAAATACACCAAAGGGTACATGGGTATCTTCCCTTCTGTTGATGATGCCATGAATGCCGTGTTCAAATCCCTAGCCTCTGGAGCCAATCCTGTAGCGATGGAGTTTATGGATGCCCTAGTCGTCCAAGCACTCAAAGAAAAATTAGGTATCGATTTACCAGCTGACGCAGGGGCATTACTCATCGGTGATGTCGATGGCAATGTACCAGAAGAAGTAGCCTTTCAACTAGAAACACTTGAAGCTTCTTTCAAAGAAAACAATGCCCAATCTTTTATTGTAGCTCATGATGAAATACATAGAAATGAACTATGGTACGCTCGGCGTAATGCTTCTCCTTCTATCACTATCTTTGGCAATAAAAAGCTCAATGAAGATATTTCTGTCCCTCGTTCTATGTTGCCTGTTGCACTGAAAAATATTTATGCTATTGGTGATAAATATGGATTTAAAGTGCCATGTTTTGGACACGCAGGAGATGGCAATATCCACGTCAATGTGATGGTCAAAGATGGCTTAGACGAAGAAGAGTTACACAGAGGTCACCAAGCCATAGAAGAGATTTTTCAGATGGTGGTAGATATGGGTGGAACGCTCTCAGGTGAGCATGGTATCGGTACATCCAAAGCACCTTTTATGGGGATTGCCTTTAATGATATGGAACTTAACCTCTTTAAAGAGATTAAAAAATCTTTTGACCCTAACAATATTCTCAACCCTGGTAAAATGGGATTACCCAACTAAACGATGACTGATGCCTAAACATACCTCATTCAGGTCTCTTTTTAAAAATTATTACCTTTTTTTAAGAGATTTTTATAAAGACCTCTTTGATGATACATTGAGTCATTATGCTTCAAGTTTGAGTTGGAGTACCATTTTTTCTATCATTCCTCTTTTGGTTGTTGTCCTCTCTATTTTTACTACCATGCCTCTATTTAATGCCATGTATGACAAAGTAGAAGCACTTATATTTTCCAATCTACTGCCTACAGATTCCAAAGAAATAATGCAGTACATCAATACTTTTATGGAAAACTCCGATAAACTAGGTTATGTTGGGGCATTTTATGTCACATTTGCATCCATGATGTTTTTTAAAAATTATGATTATATTGTCAATAAAATTTTTGATACACCCTCACGTACGATATTACAAGCCTTTAAAACCTATATTCTCTTAGTCCTCATCATTCCTACTTTGATGGCTAGTTCGTTCTATCTCTCTAGCATCATTCAAGTCTATTTGGATAAAACCAGTATCACAAGTATGATACACCTTTATAGCATACTGCCCTACTTTATTATATGGATGATGTTTTATATAGCCTACCAATTTTCTGCCAATACACCCATAGATATTTCTTCAGCTCTTATCAGCTCATTTATTACCTCTTTGGTATGGTATCTTAGCAAAAGTGCCTTTATATTTTATGTCATACACAACAAAACCTATGCTAGTATCTACGGAAGCATCTCTACCTTACTCTTTTTCTTTTTATGGATTTATATCTCATGGGCAATTTTTATTCACGGATTAAAATTTTGTGCCTTACTCAACAAAGGCGAAGAGATAGAGCGTATATAAACTATACCCTCATCGTCTAACAGTTTTTCGTTACTCTATCATATTTATCGTGCTTCATAATATCTTGAAAATAAATTATTTCATCTTTTGTTGTAAGTAAAATTCTATAACCATCATTTCCTAAAACACGTATAGACTGTTTGTGCTTATCTCTACGACAGCGAATCACTTTTAGATTTAATTTACTATGTGAAACATCTGTTTCAAAAAGCTCTTCGGTTGCTATAATATTTTCTACGCCAATTTTTTTGGAAACTTTTTCTTTACTCCGAAGATATTTAACATCAAATTTAAGCACCATGTTTATGCTCTAAAATCAAATCTCCAATTTCCATTTCAAGTTTTGCCATTTGTGTCAAAAGTGTATCCAAATTATTTCTCATCTCTTTCTCTTTGCTATGACTAAAAATTTCTTCTACTACTTCATAATTATCATCAAGATTAAACTGTAAAGTCCGTAATTTCTCTTCATCAAAATTTAAATCATCAAGAATTTCTCTAAAACCAGAGACCATCATTAGAGAAATTTTAATTGCATTTTGCGTTTCAACACTAGGTAAGGTATTCATATTTTCAAAATATTCTACATTAAGTAATGGCATATATTGTAATTCACCCATTGTGACACCTTTATATTCTTATATTTAAGTGTATCATTTTTGTAATTACATAGACTTTAGAGAATCCATAAAAAGAGATAACACATATACCCAAAAGAAACCCCCATCAAGAGCCAAAAAACCTTTCTCCACCAAATAGCCCCAATAGATATAGCAATATACGCTCCCAATATCCAATAGTCTAAGAGCAATGCTTCATTGTCTATCAATGCTTGATGTGGAGGTAAAGCAAATAATCCTAATAATACACTGTCTAAAATACCCCCTAAACCTACGAGATGCAAAAGCATGACGAAAGGGTAAAAGAGTATAAATATCAAAGACAAAAATGGAGACAAAAGTTGATAGAAACTTGTAACAAAAAATACACTATGCACCACAGGTTGCATCAAGACAAAGATACCAAAGGGGATAAAAACAAAAGAGATAAGATGTGTTGAATATCTTTGGCTATAGTGTAAAATCAAAAAGATATAAAACACCCCTGCTACAGAAAACCAAAACGAAAGAGAGACTAAAAGAGCAGGAGAAAGGAGTAGAAGTATAGCGATAATACTTGTCAAAAATGTAAAGCTCAATAACTCCATGCCTAAGAGTAAAACGACCCAACCTACCAATACCATGGCGTAAGAACGTAGTAAAGAGGGAGGGAAATCTACAAACCATACATACATGCCTAAAAGAAGCATCGCTACAAGTCCCATATCAAAAAGTGCATGACGGTAAGGAAAAAACTTTCGTTGTAATGGACGATAGACTAACAACAATCCCCCATAGACCAAGCCCCATAAAATACCCAAATGAAAACCACTCAATGCCACCAAATGGCTCACACCTAAAAGTGCAATAGAGGCACGTAAATCTTTGTCTATCGCTGTAGCAAAAAATATCGCTTGATAAAAATGTTGCATAGAGATAGAGGTATGTTGTAAGGCTACTTTTTCTAAAAGTTTCTCTTTCATAGAAATAGCCATACGCTCTTCTTTTTTTATCTTACTGTTGATATAAAATGTACCCAAATATTCTACAAATTTGATACTTTTATTGGGGAATATTTGTAAGCGTAGTCGGTAGTGATTTAAATCTTTTTTGAGGTGTGTTACTGTATAAAAGTGCATGCCATCATCACTTTTGACTTTGAGGACTTGATAGTGTTTATTATTTTTGGTTTTTTTATATGCGATAGTTACAGTAACATAGGTATAGTAAAAAGGTTTGTTGATAAATGTTTGATACGCTTGATAGCGTATCAAAAGATGTAGCATGATAAGCACAAGAAGAAAAGCCATCACCCGTATAAACCCTTTGGTCTCAGGAAAGAGCTTGGGCTTTGATAATTGCATTAGATAATAGGTATATCTACATTGATTGTCGCTTCTTGCATAGGGATGTCCGAGTCTTCATATTCTATCTCAAAGGCAGGGGAGATACTTTTATCTACAAAGCGTGTAAAGTTCTTTTGAAATACCAATTCTACCGTACCTGTAGGGCCATTTCTTTGTTTTCCGATGATGATTTCTGTATCTTCTTCTGATTTGGTTCTAAATTCAGAGGTATAGGGCTTTCCATCAGCCTTGCCTTTCATCTCTTTTTCTTTTTCCATGGCTTCACGATAGACATCATCACGATAGACAAAAAGGATAATATCAGCATCTTGCTCAATCGCACCCGACTCACGCAAATCAGAAAGCATCGGTCGTTTATTGTCCCTACTCTCTACCCCACGGTTGAGCTGTGAAAGTGCGATGATAGGCAGTTGTAGTTCACGTGCTAGTTGTTTGAGTCCTCTTGATATTTCAGAGACTACTTGCTGTCGCCCTTCTTTATTGTCTCCTGACATCAATTGTAAGTAGTCAATCACTGCCATAGTAATCTCAGGATGTTGGGCTTTGAGCTTACGCAATTTACTTCTTACATGATGGATAGTAGCATACCCCCCATCATCTACAAAAAGTTTCTTAGAGGCAAGTTCAGTTGTAGCAGCAGAGAGCTGAGTCCACTGCTCATCTCTCAAATCTCCTACCCTTAGTGCTTGAAGTGGGATAGAAGTCTTCGCAGAAAGAAGTCTAAGCATGAGCTGTTCAGCAGGCATTTCCAAAGAAAAAAACGCTACCCCCTCATTACGCTCAATGGCTTTGAGTGCCATATTGAGAACCAGAGCTGTATTGTGAGTGACCGTCATATCTTCTAGTAAAAAGAGATGATTTCCATCCAAAACAAAACCATAATAATCATCTACTTTATCGTATTGGACTTTGATACCTGTGTGAGTATGCTCTCGTTTAGATTTCAAAGACCTCGCTTTTTTTCGTGAGATATGTGTAGGAATTTCATTTAAATGACCCACAATTCGTACACGATACACTTCACATTCATAATCAATACTTTTGATTTTGGCTATTTTGGACTTGAAAGAACATCGAAAGCCTAGAGAATCTGCCAAAAACTTAATTTGTTGGGCTAAGACTTTTCTTTTTTGTATAATTTCCATAACATGATGACTGTCATCATAATAGCCATCACTATCTATTAACCCTGCCAATAGTTCTAAACGATTTTTCCTACTATTAGAAAGATATACTTGTGGTATATGTTTATTTTCTATGACACCTAATGCTCTTAGTTTAGATTGAAGTGAATTTTTTAAATTCTTTTTTTGACCCTCTTTTTGGATATTGATAATCCCATACATAGGACACTTACCCTCGACTTTATACCTATAAACAGCCTTATCCAATCTTTGAGCATAGGCATTTAAATAGCCTACAATTTCTTTATCTTCAGTAGCAATACGCACATCAGAACTTCGCCCATCTCCTAACCATAAACCCAAAAAGTAAGGCTCAACATCCAATGCTACAGAAGGAAAATCTATAGCCTTTTTATAGCCCTTATAATTACTCTTAAATTTATCAGATTTTGTGATGTACTCTGATACTTCTATATTGAGGACATCTCCGTGTGTGTGACGACCTTCGTTTCGTGAGCGTTTCAATGACAGTATATGAGATTTATTGACACGATAATCTATGCCTTTATTTTGTCGTACCCAATACATCTCTTCTTTGCCACGTGCTAAAGAAAGTACAGTACGAGGACTAGAATCATCTCCCATGAGTGTATCATTGACACAGACATCTTCTACTTTTTTGAGTCTACCATCATACATCAAGACCTTTGTCCCCTTGCCTAGACATTTTCCCATAGCAGGACGTGCTGCGATGATGACCAAGTCTCCTTTACCAAAACCACTTGTTTTGTCGTTTAGATTTTTAAATCCTGTATCTGTACCGATGAGTTTGGAGTTACCCAATGCTTTGAGACGTTCTATCTCTGCTAACATCGCTACGGTAATCTCTTTAGATTCTCTAAAATCGTTAGAGGTAGAATTTTGGGTGATTTCATAGAGTTTTTTTTCTACAAGGTTCATCACTTCATCGGCTGGTAAATCATCTTCTATCGTGACTTTTTTTATCTCTGTGGCAAGGGTAGCTAAGGCTCTTTTGGTTGATTTGGCTTTGATTTCATCCATATAAGCAGCCGTGTTACTAATAGGGTTTGAAGAGAGGACATCTAACATGGCTACTTCATCAAATTTGCCCATATTAGTAAGCTTTACACGTAAAAATTCATCATCAAGAGGCTTTTCTTCTGCACTTAGTGCTTCCATAGCTGTAAAGACATGCTGATGAAAAGGCAGATAAAAGTCATGAGCTTGTAGCTTCGCTGCTATCTCTTCATAGGTCTCTGGGTCAAAAATAATCGCAGAAAGTACGGCTCTTTCTATGTTAAGATTGTACATATTTTCCATTAGGCATTTTCCTTGGCGAACTTTTCGACTTCAAAGACAAATCTATCGACCAACTCTTTTTCGGGTAAACGTGCCACCACTTCGCCTCGTAGCATCACAAGTCCTGCTCCTTTGCCATAGGCTATGGCAACATCAGCATGTTTGGCTTCGCCAATGGCATTGACCACACATCCCATCACAGATACATCCATAGGGGTCTTGATATGTGCTGTACGGCGTTCGACTTCTGCTACAGCTGTGACCAAATCGGCTTCTATACGTCCACAGGTAGGACAAGAGATGATATTGAGTCCTTCTTTGATACGTCCTGAGTCTTTGAGTATGGCTTTGCCTATGCGTATCTCTTCTTCTAATTCACCTGTGATAGAGACACGCATCGTATCGCCGATACCATCCAAAAGCAATGCCCCTAGTCCGATAGAAGATTTGATAGTAGCATGAAAGATAGTACCTGCTTCGGTAACCCCTAGATGAAAAGGATAATCATTTTTGGGACGCAAAAGTCTATAGGCATCCACCGTTCTCTCCACATCAGAGGCTTTGAGTGAGACTTTTATATTTGTAAATCCTAAATCTTCTAAAAATTTGATATTGTATTGGGCTGAAGCGACCATACCCTCTGCTGTTGCTCCATACTTTTGGTCAAACTCTTTTTCTAAGCTTCCTGCGTTGACCCCTATACGGATAGGGAGGTTTCTCTCTTGACAGGCTTTGACTATCTCTTTGATACGTGATTTTTCACCGATATTACCAGGATTTAGACGGATACAATCGACCCATTTGGCTGCTTCTAAAGCCAATTTATAGTTAAAATGAATATCTGCAATGAGAGGAAGAGAAATTTGTTCTTTGATGGCTTTGAGGGCAATAGCATCTTTCATCTCTGGAACTGCCACACGCACCATATCAGCCCCTGCAAAGTGAAGACGGTTTATCTGTTCTACAGTTGCTTGGATATTGTGGGTATCAGAGTAGGTCATAGACTGTACAGAGAGAGGTGCATCTCCCCCTACGGCTACATCACCGACATAAATTTTTTTGGTTTTTACTCTATCTTTCACGGGTCTGCCTTTATTAAAATACTTTTATTTTATCCAAACTATATTAATCTAGGAAAATGCAACAGGGTCCATATCTATCTCTATCTCTCTACATGCTACACTGTGCAACGCTTTGAGCAGAGGCATCCTATTTTTGGCACGTAACAAGATATGAAATCTAAACTTATTTGCCACACGTTCGATGGGTGCTTTACCTGAGCCTACTATCTCTATATCGTCAAAGGCTTTAAGCTTGGTCACGGTATCTAGGGTCGTTTTTCCTGCTTTTGTTTCTTCTTTGTGTGCGATAAGGATACGTGCCAAAGAGACAAAAGGAGGATACTCTGCTACTTGTAAAAAAGACAACTCATCTTTGATAAAAATCTCATAATCACTCAAATAGGTCTGAAAAAATTCAGGGTCACTAGTCTGAACAAGCACTTGAGCTTCTTTGCTTCTGCCACTACGACCTGCTATCTGAAAAAGCAAAGACATCGCTCGTTCTCTGGCTCTATAGTCTGCTAGTCCCAAGATATAGTCTAAGCCCATAATCACACAAAGCGTAATATTGGCATAATCATGCCCTTTACTAAGCATCTGTGTCCCTAAAAGTAGATGACTCTCTCCTGTAGCAAAACGTTTGAGTGCCTCTTTGAGCTTTTTATTGGTAGAGATACTGTCTTTGTCAAACTGTTCTATCTTGATACCCTCTATGGCTTCACTGATAATTTCTATGGCTTCTACTGTACCAATACGGTTACTCTGTAGAGGAGAATGCCCACACTGTGTACAGGTATCGACAATCGCCTCGGTAAAGTTACAATAGTGGCACTTTAAGTGTCTAAATTTCCTATGTAGAGTCATACCTACCGAACAATAAGGACACAAATGTGTTTTGCCACATTGTTGACAATAGAGGTACTTAAAGTTACCACGTGTGGGTAAAAAAAGAAGTGATTGATTGTGTTTATGATAGTGTTGCTGTAAGGCTTCTAAAATCGTATGGTTGATACTATCGCCTGTGATAAAATGATAGACTTTTTTGGTCTGGATATACGGCTTATCCAATCTCACCACATCATACTTATAGTAAGACCCCATAGAGGGGGTAGCTGATGCCAAGAGGACTTTTGCTCCTAGTTTGTCTGCCATGAGTACGGCTACATCTCGTGCGTGGTAGCGTGGTCGTGTGATTGCTTTGTAGCTATCATCGTGTTCTTCATCTACGATAATCAGTCCTACGTTGGGCAAAGGCACAAACAAAGTAGACCTAGCCCCTGCCAAGATACGTACCTTACCCTCTTCTATCCCTTGTAAAATCGTCTCTTTTTTCTTTTTGGTCAATTTGGAATGCCACATCTCTACATGTTCTCCAAAATATATTTTGAGGCGTTTTTCCATTTGTGGGGTAAGAGAAATCTCTGGCATAAGAAAAATAGAGTTTTTACCCTTTTTTAGCATCTCTATCATCAAAGAGATAAAAATTTCTGTCTTACCTGCACCTGTGACCCCAAAAAGTAAGGCTTTGTCTTTATGGAGTAAAGATGTATAGGCTTTTTGTTGCATCAAAGACAAAAGAGGTATCTCTAAAGGAGTAACTATACTAGGCTCTTCCATAGGTAGTGCTGTGATAGGAGTGGCTACAAAAAGTGAAATCGATTCTGAAAAAGAAGAGAAATAATAGCTAGAGATAAATCGTGCTATTTGCATCTGTAAAGGAGTATAGTAGTGGGGTCTAAGAACGTATATTTCACTGCTATCAAACGTAGGCTTGACGGTCTCTTCATAGACGATGGCTACTTTTTCATGTGTTCTAACAGTGACAACTACCACCCTACCTAAGCCAATAGGCACACTAGACGCATAGGTAAGTATGGGTGCAGAAGATTTATATAAAACAACCTTATAGTAATACAAAAAAACCCTATTGTCTAAAATCTGACATGCCTACCATACTACAGTTATTTTCTGCAAAAAATCTATTATTCTCTACCTTAAAAGAACATGTTTCATCATTCGGTCCTGTAAAGACAAAGCTATCCCCACTTTGACTCCAATCAGAGGTGATACCATACTCCAATAACCCAAGGGCTGTACTTCCATTAATATCTGTAAATACCCCTCGTAAGATGTTTTTTTGTCTTTCTGTAGCAATGGCTGAACGCAAAGCTGCTACTGTGACCCTAGCCCTTGTAATCTCGGCATCATCTCTGGTCGCCGCTAGTTTTGGTACAGCTACAGCAGAGAGTATCCCTATCACAACGATAACAAATATTAATTCTATCATGGTAAATGCTTTTTTCATCTTGTATCCTTTGATTATACTTATGCTATAGAGTATAGCACATCTTTACCAAAAAAAGAAATAAAGTAGAAGAAGAAATAAAGTAGAAGGAAAAAATTAAATTTTTGCTATGGGTTTAAAAGTTTGAAGAAGGGATAAAAGAAGAGTCGTACACCCACCCCAAAGGGTAAGCATACTAAGGGGAGAAGTAAGACTAAAAGCTTACTTTGTTTCCACCAAATGAATGAGTTACAGCTGATGACGCTGAAAGACCTTGTGCTAAAGCTTGTACTTCAGCATTTTCACACCATGTTTCAGATAATCCTGCATCTACTACAGTAAAATTTCCATCAGCAGATGCTTTAGTCACAGCCGCTACAGTAAAACATGCATCATTTTTCACATCTTTACAAGATGCATAAGCTTTTGCACCATCTGCATCTGAAGCTTCGCTTGTTTCTTCACCAGAACCTGTAAATGCTGCACCAATATCTGATACACATGTTGCCAAGTTTTGTACTGCTTTTACTTGTTTAGCATCATCTCTTGTTGCTGCCAATTTTGGTATTGCTACCGCTGCTAAAATACCGATAATTACGATTACGAAAATTAATTCGATCATTGTGAAACCACGTCTCATGTTATTCATGATTAACTCCTGTTAAAATGTTAGTGTCAATTCAGTAATTGACCTATTCGAAGTATAGTACCTTTTTGCTTAAACAAATATTAAATACATCAATTCTAATTATTAGGTCATTTTCATACAATATAAATCCCATTATGTAACCAATCTACCCAAAAAATCAGGATTATTTCCACAACTTTTAAAAATACCAGACATATTGAGGCTTTTGTTCTTAGGCTTATATTTGTT
>JAMOTK010000030.1 GCA_027062365.1 Sulfurovum sp. | reverse complement strand
AGTAAAAGGAGAAAAAAATAAACAGATAGAAATTGCAAAAAACCTATTAAATGCCAATATGGATATGGAGTTTATATCTCAAACAACAGGATTAACTGTAGCAGAGATAAAATCTATAAGATAACTTCTCTCTGTTTTGACTGGAATATATGAAATTTATATTGTACGCTCTCTATTAGGCTAAATGCCTTCCATCACTTGGGTATGAAAATGTATGAGTGTATCGCCTGAAAATGTAAAGTCCAACTCTATAGGTCGGCAACAAATTTCACAGTCTTCTATATAGTCAGCAGTCTTTTCGCTGTTGTCTAGTACCATAGAGATACGTTCCCAGCAGTAGGGACAGGTAAAAAAATGTTCCATTATTTTTCTTTCTTTTTAAATAAATTATTGAACCAATTTGTCCCAGCACATGTTGACGTGCTACAGCTTTGTTTGTGGTTGCGTACGGCTACAATATTGCGTATGAGTAGGGCTAAAAATCCTAAAGCAATGATAAGTTGTATTGCCCCTGCTTTATATTGTGCTTGTAAAAAGCTTTGAATTGCGAGGGTAAACATAACAAAGGTAACGATGAGGCACATGACGTATATCCTTGAATTTTTATATCATTGTACTATAATTTGTAAAAAAGAAGAGAATGATGTCAAATATTATAGAACACTTTCAAACACTTACGCAAATACCCCATTGTAGTAAAGAAGCCGATAAGCTCTTAGCATTTTTAGTACACTTTGCAAAAGAACGAGGCTATGAGGTAGAGGTAGATGCTATCAAAAATATTTTTATTAGTAAAGGCAACCCTACACTATGTTTACAAGCACACTACGATATGGTCTGTATGGGCAAAGCCCCAAAGATAGAAACTTATATCGAAGAAGGGTGGATGAAGGCAAAAGAGAGTTCATTGGGTGCAGACAATGGTATTGCCATTGCGATGATGATGCAACTGATGGATGAGGGTAAAGCGTTAGAATTTTTGCTTACTTCAGATGAAGAGATAGGCTTAATTGGAGCAAATGAAGTGGCTTTTGATATTCAAAGTAAGGTTATGCTCAATCTTGACAGTGAAGATGAAGCTGAAGTGTATATAGGGTGTGCAGGTGGGGCTGATATTACAGCCATGAAACAAGATACCTATAGTGAGGGCAAAGGTCAATGCTATGAAGTTGCTGTCAAAGGGCTTGTAGGTGGTCACTCTGGTGTGGATATAGACAAGGGTATTGCTTCTGCTATCAAAGTATTGGGTGGGTATTTGCATGAAAATACTGTCACACAATTAGCATCACTCTACGCAGGAGAAAGACGAAACTCTATCCCTGCGAATGCTGTGGCGATTGTTAGAAGTACTAAGCCTTTGGAGAGTCAAGGCGAAGTATCGGTACGTATTTTGAATGAAAGCCCCAAAGTATTGACACATGGCAAAGCAACATTAGAGATGATAGAAGCCTTTAGACATGGGGTTCATGCCATGAATGATGATTTGGGTATTCCTGATGTGAGTATTAATCTAGCGATTATCACAAGCGATGAAAAAGGAGGACTCAAGGTAGAGACTTCTGCTAGAGCCATGGAAGCAGATGCTTTAGAATGCTTGACACAAGAGACAGTACAGATGTTTATATCTTATGGCTTTAGCGTACAAGTAGAAGACAAATACCCAGCATGGAAACCTGATATTAGTGACTTTACCGAGCTAGTAAATACACAAATGAAAAAAGAGTTTGGAACAAGCAAACTCATGGCAATCCACGCAGGGCTAGAGTGTGGCGTGATAGCAGAAAAATACCCACATATCAAATTTGCTTCCATTGGTCCTACGATATGCTATCCACACTCTACTAGAGAAAAAGTGAATGTGGCTTCAGTGGAGCGTATATATAGCGTTTTAGAAGCAATTATCAAAAGAGTATAGTTTTCTGACTTATATCAATATTTTTATAGTTTGTTTGGAGTAAAATAAAGGTATATACTAATTTAAAAGGAAATAAATGAAAACAATATTTGAAGATTTAGAATATTTGAAACAAGAACTTGAAGATGAAAAATCTAAAAAGGTTGTCGAAAATCTTGAAAATAATCTTAAAAAACTAAAAACAAAAAGTGGATTAACACAACTTATGAACAAAAAAAAGATTGCAAAAATTACACGCAATGTTATCTATGAAGAAGAGTTGAAAGATTTACAAGTAGAGCTGATTAAGTTACAAAATTGGGTGTATGACAATAAAAAACGTGTGATGATTATCTTTGAAGGGCGTGATGCAGCAGGTAAAGGGGGGTCTATCAAGCGTTTTACACAGTATCTTAACCCTAGAAAATTTAGAGTCGTTGCCTTACAAAAGCCTACCGAGATTGAGACAGGACAATTTTATTTTCAGCGTTACTTTAAGCATCTTCCTAATGAAGGCGAAATTACATTTTTTGATCGTTCTTGGTATAACCGTGCGATTGTAGAACCTGTATTTGATTTTTGTACACCTGATCAGTATGAAAAATTTATGAAGCAAGTACCAGAGATAGAGCATTCGTTGATTGATGATGGTATTATTCTTATTAAATTTTGGTTTTCTATTAGTAAAGAGACACAGCAAAAACGATTTAAAGAGCGTATGACCAATCCACTCAAACACTGGAAACTTAGCCCTATTGACCAAAAAGCCCAAGAGATGTGGGATAAAGTCACACACTTTAAAGAAGAGATGTTTTCTCGTTCACATACAGGCTATGCCCCATGGATTATAGTAAATAGTAATGATAAAAAACGAGCAAGACTAGAGTCTATACGTTATATTCTTTCTAAGATTCCTTATGAGGGAAGAGAAGATGCCAGTATCAACATACACCATGACCCAGATATAGTAGAGCGTTACCACAGACGTTCACATAGTGAGAGCTAGACCTTTTTATGGTTTTATATATGATAGTAGAGCTACCATGCCTCTACTATCTATTATCTCTATAGACTTCAAACAAAATTTCTTTTAAAATTATTTTTAAAATCATACACTTTAAGGTAAAATAAGGTAAAATTTTAAATGACTGACCGTCGGTCATTTAAAATTTTAGGAGTATTATGGCAATTATAATAGATAAAATACAGAAAAAAAAGGATATTGCTCTTTCTTGTAAGCTATTGATATTAGAAAATGGGATTCATGCCTTAAGTATAGCCGAACTAGCAAAGAGTGCAGGGATAGGTAAAGGTACTTTTTATGAGTATTTTAAAAATAAAGATGAACTCATTTTTGAAATTGTTATTCTTTTGATGGAGAAACATAACCTAAAAAAAGAGTTTGACATCGCTAATGCATCTACTGTTAAAGATAAAATAAAAGTATTTTACAATTTCTTTTATAGTGAAGAAGACCGTGAATTACGTATATTTTATAAAGATTTCATCGCTACATCATTGATAAACCCTCAAGAAGAGAGAAAGATATTTCAGAGCAAATGTTTTGATTACTATTATCAATGGTTAGAACAAATTATAGAAGAATCTATTCGTCGTAATGAAATTATCCCTGAGAGTAAAAAACTGCTCAAAGGTCTCTTTGCTATAGGAGAGGGGATGTTTATCTCTTCTCTTACTACATACAGCATAGATAATTTAGAGAAAGAACTCAATAGGTATATAGATACATTATTTACACTTATTACAATAAAGGAAACAAAATGAGAATTTTATGGATATTACTCTTGCCATTTTTTATGTTTGCAAATAGCTATGGGCTAAAAACATTTATTAATCATGCAGATAAAAACAATGCTTTGATTCAAGCTAAAGAGTTACAAATACAAGCAAAAGCAAAAGGGATAGAAGCAGTTCAAAGTGCATATTGGCCTACTTTAGATGTGGGTGCTAGTTATGCTAA
This sequence comes from Sulfurovum sp., assembly GCA_027062365.1. Taxonomy (GTDB): domain Bacteria; phylum Campylobacterota; class Campylobacteria; order Campylobacterales; family Sulfurovaceae; genus Sulfurovum. The sequence goes on along the minus strand of JAMOTK010000030.1, from coordinate 40,116 downwards.
AGTAACACCCAATGCTCTAGTTAGTCCAGGGGAAACGGCTACTTTATTGGCAAGTTTGAGTGTGGACTTGTATGATGGGGGACGTAAAAGTGCTTTGGTAAATGCCAAATCCTTTGAGCATGAAGCTTCTATCTTTGAGAAACGTGCTTTTCAAAAGAGCATTACACTTAAAATTGTACGCCATTACTATATGATACAAGTACATCAAGCCACGTATAATGCTTTGTTAAAAAGGTCAAAAGAATTGAAGGCACAGATAAATCGTGTTAAACAATTTCAAAATACAGGATTGGCAACACAAGAAGATGTAGATAGATTACAAGCAGCCTATGAGAATAATGCCTATACTTTAGCCAATACAGAACTGTCTATTGAAACAAGTCAAGAAAATCTCAAACTTATTTCTGGTCTTTCAGCTAAGAAACTAAAACTTAATCTTTTTAAGACACCTAAGCATATAAAATTTGAATTTTTTGATGCGATTAAAGTCATGCAGTCAAATGCCAAAGCCATAGGTGAAAATTCTAAGGCTATTGATGCAGGATATATGCCACAAGTGAAACTGTCTGATACCTATCATACTTCTGATTTTGATGATTTGGCTTCTGTCCCCAATTTTAGTAGTGATGGATTGTTGATAGACCATCAAAACACACTTTCTATCTCTGTCAATATGAGACTTTTTGACAATAAGAAAATGGCAAAAGAGAGTGAGGTAGTACAATATCAAAAAATGGTACTTCTTTCTGAAATTGAACAGGCTAAAAGAGAACAAAAAATGCATTTTAGATTGGCAAAAAAGAGTCTTGAAACTTCTCTTGCCAAGATACATAGTACAAAAAGTGGACTTAAAGCAGCCAACAGTACTTATGATGTGGTAAAAAAGAAATATGAAGCAGGGTTGGTCGATAATATTAACTTCCTTGATGCTTTGACACAAAAGACATTGGCTATAGCACGAGACAAAGAAACCATGTATCATTATGAAATTTCTAAATCTATTTACTATTATTATGCAGGAAAAGACCCTAAGGAGTTTATAAAATGATAAAAAAAACAATTTTACTGATAATGGCTTTGAGCCTTTATGTAAATGCTGAAGAGATTTATGCTACCTTTAATGTAGAAGCTATGAAGAGTGCCAATTTGGCATTTACAAGTTCAGGTACAATCAATAGTGTCACTGTTGAGATGTCTTCTAAAGTCAAAAAAGGAGATATTTTAGCTACCTTAGAAAACAGTGAAATCAAAGCATCCTTAGCCATCTCTACTATCGCTTTGGCTTTTAGCAAAAAAGAGTATGAACGACAGTTAAAAGTCAAGAAGTTAGTCGATGCGTCTCAATTGGATAGCTATGCCTTTAAATACCAAAATGCAAAAGCACAACTGATTTATAAACAGTCTTTATTTGATAAAACTATTTTGAGAGCACCTTTTGATAGTGTCGTATATGAAAAACTTGTAGAATTAGGGGATGTAGTAAGTGGAGCTATGATTCGTACTATTTTAAAAGTGCAGAGTCCACATGAGCGAAAATTGGTTTTAGAAATCGACCAAAAATATTGGAAAATACTTAAAATAGGGCAAGTGTTTAGATATAACTTAACAGGCGATAAAAAAGAATATACGAGTAAGATTACTAAAATTTATCCTAGTTCAAATATAAAAAATAGAAAAATAAAAGCTGAAGTGTTAGCAAGAGATATCCCTGTAGGACTTTTTGGCGAAGGTACTATCAATATAGTAGAAGTTAGGTAGGGGGTATTGTATGTATAAAACAGCCATAAACCGACCCATTAGTACGCTCATGTTTATCTTTACCCTACTTATCTTTGGGTGGATGAGTTTTAAATCAATGCCTTCAGCACTCTTTCCCAATATTGACTTTCCTATGGTCACTATCAAGACTATCTATGCAGGAGCAGAATCAAGTACCATTGAGTCACAAGTGACAGAAAAGATAGAAGAAGCCGTTTCACGTATTGGTGGGGTCGATGAGATTACCTCTACTTCTAGTGAGGGGGCAAGTGTAGTCATGGTCAAATTTCTTTTAGAACGAGATATCAATGAAGCCACCAATGATGTACGAGATAAAGTCTCAGCTATTATTTTACCTCGTGATTCCAAAACACCATTGGTAAGTAAGCTTGATATCGGTGGGGCTTCTGTTATCAATATTTTTTTAACAGCCAAAAATGATACTTTACAACACCTTATGATGTTTGCTGATAGCAAAGTAAAAACTGCTATTCAGAAACTCAACGGTGTGGGTGCTGTCAATATTATAGGCTATCGAGATAGAGAGATAAAAATCTTTCCTAACCCTGTATCCCTCAATAAATATGGTATAAGCATATTGGAACTCAATGCCATCATTGCTATAGAAAATGTCAAGTTAGGAGGGGGAAAGCTTATTACTACAGACAAAGAATTTACCCTTAAAACCAAAGCCGATGCATTAAGTGTGGAGCAGTTAAAAGAGATTAAAATCAAAGAAAATATCAAGCTTAAAGATTTGGCAAGAGTAGAAGATACGCTAAGTGATGCTAAAAGTTATGCCTCCTATAATGGGGTTGAGGGTGTAATGCTTGAAGTCCAAAAAATTTCAGGTACCAATACCATTGATATTATTCAAAAGGTCAAAGATGTCATTCCTGAATTAAAAAAACTAGCAGGAGAGAAGTATGGTATAGCGATGATTCAAGATACTTCACCTTTTATTATTCATTCATTAGAAGATGTACAGTTTGACCTTATCTATGGGGCTATTTTGGCCATTGTTGTTATATTCTTTTTTTTACGAAACTTTACGATTACTTTGGTTTCGGCATTTTCAATTCCTGCGTCTATTATGGGAACTATTGCCCTTATGGATTACATGGGCTTTGACCTCAATAAAATGACGTTGATTGGATTGACTCTATCTATTGGGATTATTGTTGATGATGCCATTGTTGTGCTTGAAAATATTTATAAAAAGATGGAAGATGGATTAGGAGCATTTGAGGCTTCGTATGAGGGAGTCAAAGAGATGTCTTTTACTATTATGGCAATCTCTGCTATGCTTTTAGCCGTCTTTATTCCTGTGGCAAATATGAGTGGTATTGTGGGGAAGTTTTTTGAATCATTTGCTATGACAGTTGGATTTGCTGTGATTATCTCTTATCTTGTGGCTATGAGTTTGATGCCAAGTTTGAGTGCAAGGGTGTTACACAAGGGGGAGAGTTGGTTCTATAATATAACAGAACCATTTTTTAAATTAATAGATAATATTTATGAGTTTATCCTCAAAATAGTGCTACGATTTAAAATCATTACCCTGATTTTGGTCATGGCTGGTTTTGTGGGTTCATTGAGTCTTTTCCCTAAAATAGGCATGGATTTTATCCCAAAAGAGGACAAGGCAGAGTTTGAGATAAAAATGAAAGCCGATACTGGTATCTCTCTTGAAGAGATGATTGTTAAAGCCAAAAAAATAGAAAATCTTGTCAAAAAAGATAAAAATGTTAAATTTACGACGCTTAGTGTAGGGTACAATGCCGTACAAGAGAAAAATAAAGCGATGATTTATGTCAAACTTTTAGCCAAAGATAAAAGAGCCATTAATCAAGAACAGATTATTCAAAATTTTAGAGGGAAATTAAAGCCTTATCAAAAAGAGATGTTTATCACCGCTGCTGCTATTCCCAATATCAAAGGAGCAGGTGTTTCTGTACCGTATCAAATTGTACTTAAATCAGACTCTTTTAGTGATTTGGAACTAGCAACTAAGAAACTAACAGACTACTTAGCAAAGAAAAAAGGATTTGTCGATATTGATACCAACCTTGATGAGGGGAAACCTCAAATAGATATTGTGATTGATAGAGCTAGAGCCAATAACATGGGTATCACAGCCACACAAATTTCACAAACCATAGCTGTGGCATTTTCTAGTGATATTGAGATTTCTTACTTAGAAGAGAATGGAAAACAGTACAATATTACCCTACGTTTGGATGATTCACACCGTACCTCTATAGAAGATATAAAACGGCTTCAAGTCCGTAATGCTTCGGGAGAATTGGTTTATCTTGATGGGTTGCTAATCTTTAAAAATACTAAATCTTTATCATCTATATATCACTACAACAGACAACGACAAGTTAGTATTTATGCTGACCTCTTTGGACTAGATTTAGGAGGTGCTGTAAACTACACTAAAGAGGGTATCGACGCATTGATGCCTCCTAGTGTGAGCTATAAATTTACAGGTTTTGCCGATGAGATGGTCAAAACAGGTCAAGCCTTTGGTACTGCTCTAGGGCTTTCTATTGTCTTGATGTTTATCATCTTAGCTATTCTTTATGAGTCACTTATTCAGCCAATTATTATCATGATAGCTTTACCTATGAGTATTATTGGGGTTATGATAGCACTTTTTTTAACTGAACAACACTTTAGTCTTTTTGTCATGATTGGATTTATGTTACTCATGGGTATGGTGGGAAAAAATGCCGTACTCTTAGTTGACTTTGCCAATGAAGCCATGAAAAAAGGAAAAACAGCAGATGAAGCCCTACTCGAAGCAGGAGAAAAGCGACTTAGACCTATTCTTATGACTACGGTTGCTATGGTATTTGCTATGTTACCTTTAGCGATTAGCACTTCACTAGGAAGCGAAACCAAAGCCCCTATGGCAATTGCTGTCATAGGAGGACTTCTTAGTTCTATGGTTCTAACGCTTTTGGTTGTTCCTGTTATCTATAGATTGATTTATCCTATAGATAACTGGCTGAGAAAATGGTATGAAGTAGGAAAGGTGTAGATAGAAGAACCTATACCTTAAAAGTTTGTGAGGTTTTACATAGTGTTTCCATGAAGCACCCCTCACATTCTGGTTTGATGGCTTTACATCTATAGCGACCAAAAAGCACCATGGCTTGATGTAGTAGATGTAAATCGGTCTTAAATTTCTTCGTCAACTCTTCTTCACATTTTGTGGCTGTTTTGGCATCACTCAATCCCAAACGATGTGCTACTCTATAGACATGCGTATCGACTGCCATGAGGTTGGCTTCTGCGTATTCTATCATTACTACATTGGCTGTTTTTTGTCCTACCCCTGCTAGTGTCATGAGTGCATCTCGGTCTAGGGGGATTTCTCCTTCAAAGTTTTCTATGACAGCTTGTGCCATCTTGATGAGATTTTTGGATTTGTTGTTAAAGAAAGAACAGGTATTTAAGAAAGATTTTACCTCGTCCAAATCGGCATTGGCTAGGGCTATAGGATTGGGATATTTTGCAAAAAGAGCAGGGCTAATGATATTGACACGCTTATCTGTACATTGGGCAGAGAGCATTACAGATATGAGTAGTTCATAAAGATTGTTATAGTTGAGTTCTGTAATAGAGTGAGGATAGTGTTGTAAAAAGAGTTCTTTTATCTCACTAATCTCTTTCTTGGTGGCTTTTTTAACTTTTATCATGATTTATACCTTGTTTTAATAAAATACCAATTAGAATAGTAACACATTAATGAATGATTTACCCAATAGAGTTATACTTTTGGAATAAAATCATATTATCTAAGGAAATTTAAACATGTTAAAACTCGCAAAAACGTCACTACTTACACTTTCACTTATTGCTTCATCAGCACTTGCTTCTGATGTCTTGGTCACTGTTAATGGTAAAAATATTACAAAACAAGATGCACAAACATTTGTAACAGCACAAGTGCCACAAGCAAAATTTGCTGAGCTTAAGCCTGAAGAAAAGAAGATGATTACCGATAGACTAATTGAAAGACAACTTTTCATCGAATTAGCAGACAAAGAAGGCATCGCTGCTAAACCAGAATTTAAAAGAAATATGGATAAAATCAAAGATGAACTTCTGGTAAATATGTGGATGAAAGAGCAGATGGATAGTGCAGTCGTAAGCGATAGCGAGGCGAAAGAATTTTATGATAAAAATATGGATAAATTTATGGATACAGGCTCTATGCATGCGAGACATATTTTGGTAAAAACTGAAAAATCAGCCCAAGAAATAGTCGATACACTCAAAGTACTTCAGGGTGAAGCACTAAAAACAAAATTTATAGAACTTGCCAAAACAAAATCTACAGGACCTTCAGGCCCTAAAGGTGGAGACTTAGGTACATTTAAAAAAGGTCAAATGGTACCAGAGTTTTCAAAAGCTGCATGGGCATTAGAGGATGGAACAGTCACTATAGCACCTGTCAAAACACAGTTTGGTTTTCATGTGATTTATGTAGAGACAAAAACACCTGCAACGACTATCGCCTATGAGAGTGTGAAAGAAAAGATTATCGCATCATTGAAGCAAAAGCAATTTGCCGCTAAAATTTCAGAAGTAGCCAAAGAGCTAAAAAGTAAAGCGAAGATTGTAGATATGAGTACAGAAGTAAATAGTACAAAATAATGAAAAAGTTTCTTTTCTCTATAGCCGTTACAGTACTTGTAGGTATGAATGTTGCCAATGCAGATGCACTTAAAAATAGTTTGAATAGTATGATGCACACAGATGATTCAACACAAATGGTTAATTTGAGTCATCTTAATCTTGATGCCAAGCCTAAAGTACAAAAAAGAACACCTAAGAAGAGGTCGTCAAAAGCAGTGGTTGCGACTATTAATACGCATAAAATTCGTAAAAAAGAAGCAGATACGTATTTAGCACAGCGTACCAAAGGTAAGGTCAAAAATTTTGACCTTTTACCTAAGCCTCAACAAAAACGTCTTATTTATGAGTTTGCTTTACCTATCTTAGCCCATGACGTGGCTAAAAAAGAGTTGAGTGCTATCGAACAAGAGACGGCACTCACACGTGGATGGATGCAAAAAGAAGCCCGTAATATCAAAGTAACAGTAGCAGAAGTAAATAAAGTATATGAAAGCCTTAAGCAAGATGCTTTGGATAGGAATGATACAAGACCTATCCCTCCTTTTGTAGATATTCAAGATAGATTACATATACAAATGGTTGAAAAGTTAATGATGGATAAGCTTATGAAAGACATAAAAATAAAGATTGTAGATAAATAACTACAACATTAAAAAAGGAAAAATATGAAAAAAACACTTACAACACTTGGATTAATTTTAGCTCTTAGTACAACAGCTACAATGGCAAAAACAGCTGCTACGGTAAATGGTAATATTATTACAGTAGAAGAAGCCAATAAAGCATTAGATATTCTTACCAAAGGTAAAAAGAAATGGAAAACTTTACCTACTGAGGGTAAAGAACAATTGATTCAAATGATGGCACCTTCTAAATTGGTAGCAGAAGCGGCAAAGAAAACTTTGTCTAAAAGAGAGAGAGAATCAGCACTTTCAGGATTTTGGATGCAGAAAAAAATGGCTGAAATAAAAATTTCAGATGAACAAGCTAAAAAAGCCTATGAAAATATGAAAAAAGCGGCTGCAAAAGCAAAAAACAAACAAGCTATCCCATCATTTGAAAAAGCAAAAGCAAATATTAAAATGCAAATGGCACAGCAAAAAGTAGTGGGTGAACTCATGAAAAAAGCAAAAATAAAAGTTAAATAATGTCAACAAAAGTCTTAAACGTAATTGACGCAGGAGTAGTAGCAGGTGATGAGCTTCAAAAGTTATTTAAAATAGCCAAGGATGAAGGCTTTGCCTTACCTGCTGTCAATGTAGTGAGTACCTCTTCTATCAATGCTGTGCTTGAATCTGCTAAGAATATAAACTCTCCTGTGATTGTACAGTTTTCTAATGGTGGTGGTATATATTACGCAGGAAAAGGATTGCCTTCTGATAAGGCAGCTATTTTAGGTGCTATTTCAGGGGCACAGCATGTACATACTGTGGCTAAGGCTTATGGTATTCCTGTAGTACTTCATACAGACCACGCTTCAAGAAAACTTTTGCCATGGATAGATGCTTTATTAGATGAAAGTGAAGCACATTTTAAGGTACATGGTATTCCTCTTTTTTCTTCTCACATGATAGATTTATCTGAAGAGCCTATCGAAGAGAATATTGCTACGTGTAAGCTCTATTTGGAGCGTATGGCTAAAATCGGTATGACACTAGAGATAGAACTCGGTGTCACAGGTGGCGAAGAAGATGGTGTAGATAATACAGAGATTGACAATGCACTACTTTATACACAGCCTGAAGAAGTCGCCTATGCGTATGAAGAACTCATGAAAGTGTCTGATAAATTTACAATTGCTGCTTCTTTTGGTAATGTACATGGTGTCTATAAACCAGGCAATGTAAGTCTTACGCCTAAAATATTGGATAATTCACAAAAGTATATAGAAGAAAAATATGCTACTTCTACAAAACCTGTAGATTTTGTCTTTCATGGTGGGTCAGGTTCTGAAATATCAGATATTCGTGAAGCCATCTCTTATGGGGCTATTAAGATGAATATCGATACAGATACCCAATGGGCATTTTGGGATGGTGTCCGAGGGTATGTAGCAGAACATGAAGCATACCTACAAGGTCAAATAGGCAATCCAGATGGTGAAGATAAACCAAATAAAGGGTATTATGACCCACGTAAATGGACACGTGCAGGAGAACTTTCAATGGTAAAAAGATTAGAACAAGCCTTTGATGACTTGAACTGTATAGGACGAAATTAATCTCTTTTTCATCTAGTATCTTCTCTACTTCTCCTATTGAGCATGTCTCTTTTAATCATCACCTTTTTTATATAAAGCGTGATGATTTACTTCATACTGATTTTTCTGGCAATAAAGCACGTAAATTTCATTATTTTCTCCACCATGACTTTCCTTTGGTAGACACACTCATCTCTTATGGTTCGGCACAGTCTAATGCTATGTATTCATTGTCTGTATTGGCAAAAATGAGAGGGTGGAAATTTGAGTATTATGTGAGTCATATTGCTGCGTATCTCAAAGATAATCCTCATGGAAACTATAAGGCTTCTTTAGATAATGGTATGAAAATACATATTGATAAAACACTTCCTATAGTGACAAAAGAGATACTTCTAGTAGAAGAGGGTGGACGACAAAAAGAAGCACAATTTGGTCTAAATATATTAGCCAAAGAGATACTTACATGGCAAAAAGAACATCATATAGAAGCATTAAATATCTTTTTACCCTCAGGTACAGGAAGTACAGCACTTTTTTTGCAAAAGGCATTAGTCCAAAAAGAGATGTTTGATACAAAAGTTTTTACTTGCCCTTGTGTAGGAGATAGTGCTTATCTCAAATTGCAATTTTTAGGCTTAGAGAGCGACCAAAGATACCATCCTACTATTATTACACTAGAAAAAAAACATCATTTTGGAAAACTTTATAAAGAAAACTATAAAATTTGGCTAAAATTACAAGAAGAAACAGGGATACAATTTGACTTACTTTATGATGCGTTAGGATGGCGAACTTTGTTGGCTCATCCTGAAGTATATTCTAAGCCGATACTCTATCTACATCAGGGTGGACTATTGGGTAATGATAGTATGCTCCCTAGATATGAACGAAAATATACACAGGATATAAAATGAAAATATTTTACAGTAACGATGAAACTTTTGAAGCAAATTTTAATACACTTTTAGCACGTGGGAAGATGGATATAGAGGGTGTGACAAGCATAGTCTCAGGTCTTCTTAAAGAGATACAAACAGAGGGTAATGTGGCACTTAAAGCACAGATAGCCAAGTTTGACAGATGGGAACCCAAAGAGGATGCTGAACTATTGGTCTCTACAGAGGATATGGCAAAAGCTTATGCTAACATAGACCCTGCCTTACGTGATGCCTTACACTTAGCCTATAACCGTATCGAAAATTATCACCAAAAACTTATGCCCAAAAGTTGGATGGATACAGAAGCCAATGGCAGTATATTGGGGCAAAAAGTGACAGCTGTTGACCGTGCAGGGCTTTATATCCCTGGAGGAAAAGCAGCCTATCCTAGCTCACTACTGATGAATGTCATTCCTGCCCAAGTTGCAGGTGTAGAAGAAATTGTAATCTGTACTCCATCACCTGATAATGAACTAAACGAACTTTTACTCGCTGCTTGTCACCTTTGTAAAGTAACACAAGTCTATAGGGTAGGGGGTGCTTCAGCGATTGGAGCGATGGCGTATGGTACAGAAACGATACCTAAAGTAGATGTCATCACAGGGCCGGGTAATATCTTTGTAGCAACTGCTAAAAAGCTAGTGTATGGTGAAGTGAACATAGACATGATAGCAGGGCCGTCTGAGATAGGTATCTTAGCCGATGAGACAGCAAGAGAAGACTATGTAGCCATAGATTTACTAAGCCAAGCAGAACACGATGAGATGGCATCCTCTATCCTCATTACTACCGATAGCGAACTAGCGAATAAAGTAAGTGATAAAGTAGAAGAACTTCTCAAAACACTAAGCCGTGAAAGTATAGCAAGGAAGTCTATAGAAGAACGAGGTGCTATCATCGTCACCAATACAATGGAAGAAGCCATAGCCCTCATGAATGAGATAGCCCCTGAACACTTAGAAATTATTACTTCTGACCCCATGTCATTGCTCGATTCTATCAAACACGCAGGTGCTATCTTCTTGGGTGAAAATACCCCAGAGCCTATAGGCGACTATGTAGCAGGCCCTAACCATACCCTCCCTACAGGTGGCACAGCAAAATTTTATTCGCCACTTAGTGTCGATAACTTCTTAAAAAAATCTTCTATTATCTCTATGTCTAAAAAAGGCATGGAAGAAATAGGAGAATCATGTGCATTGATAGCCCATACAGAGGGGTTAACAGCACATGAAGAGAGTGTGAGGATGAGATTGAGGGATTAAATAGTACGATATTTAAACTGATACATCATGATAGAAGCGGCGATACCTACATTGAAGCTTTTGACCCCTTCTATCATCTCTATACTCACTACTTCATCACACATAGCCAATATCTCTGGCGTAAGTCCATGTCCTTCATGCCCCATGAGAATCACCCATTTATCGACTACTTTTACATCACTTAAGGGCGTTGAATCTTCGGTTACTTCTGCTGCATAGATACGGTATCCATGGTCTTTTAGTGTCTCTATGGTCTGGGCTAGATTGCTATAAATATGTGTCTTTAGCATCGCAATATGCCCCATACTCACACGTAAAGCACGGCGAGAATAGGGATGAGGTCCATAGCTAGGCAAGAGATAAGAGTCTATCCCCAAAGCCGCAGCCGAACGAGCGATAGCACCGATATTTTGGGTAGAGCTTATTTCATCTAGCATGAGGATATGATTGCCCAATTTATCTAATGGGGTCTCTTTGGGACGTATGCCATGCATCATGACATTGTGGTGTATCTTATGTCCTACGATATTTTGCATTTGCTCTTTGGTAGCGATATAGAGGGTAGCATCTTGTTGTTGGGCGATAAGTGTAAGATTGCTATCATAGTACTCTTGTGTGGCTAAGATACTACACACTTCTATCTTCTCTTCTAAGAGTAGGTTGACCACTTTAGGGCTGTCTGCTACGAATGAACCATCTGCTTTAAAGGCATGTTCTCTAAATTGATGGTAGATATTAAGTTCTGTGGCGTGTATGTCTGTGATATGTATATAATTCATAGGGTATTGTATCAAAGTTTGATTTGTTAGTCAATTATTTCAGCATTATCAAAACAAATTTTTTGTATAACTAAGCCATCAATCTCTCGGGGTGCTATGTGATGTAGCTGAGATAAGAAACCCGTTGAACTTGAACTGGATAACACCAGCGTAGGGAAGAGACTTTTTAGCTAAATTATTTTTGGTTTTTTATATTTCTCCTTTTCTTACTATCATTAATTTAAGGGAATATTATGACATCTAAACTTTTAAGCATTTCTATTATTGCATCTTCTGTACTTTTGAGTGTAGCAACATTGGCAGAAGAGATAACACTAGACCCCATCGTAGTAGGGGCAGATTTTCGTGAAAAGAAACTCTCAGAGACGACTACTTCACTCACAGTTGTAGGAGAAGAAGAGCTTTATGATAAGGCTTCACACTCTTTTGAAGAAGTTGTAGGGCAAGTACCTAATGTCAATTTCTCTTCAGGAGCATCAAGAGCACACTATATTCAGATTCGTGGGATAGGTGAACGCAGTCAATTTACGACACCTATTAATCCTTCTGTGGGTATCAGTATTGATGGTATTGACTTTTCTCAATCAGCTTTGGGGGTGACACTTTTTGACACGAAGCATATAGAAGTACTTAAAGGTCCACAAGGGACAATGTTTGGTGCCAATGGTATGGCAGGGGTTGTCAATATCCAAAGTAATGAACCTAGCGAAGCCTTTGAAGGGCATATCGAAGCGACTGTGGGTAACTACAATACCCAAGCGTATGGTGTGGCTTTGGGTGGTACACTTATCGAAGATACGTTAGAAGCGAGAGTTTCAATCTATCAAAATAGTTCTGATGGTACGATGGAAAACAGTTTTTTAAAGCGTGATGATACGCAAAATATAGATGAACTTACAGCCAAACTACAATTACGTTGGTATGCCTCTGACAATCATGTGATAGATTTTAATTTTATACACCTCGATGTTGACAATGGCTATGATGCCTTTACTTTTGATAATTCTAGGACTTCTCATGCAGATGAAGTGGGTACGGATGCACAACTGACCAATGCTTTTGCTATTAAGTCTAATTATCAAATCAATAATGGAATGCACCTTATCTCCAAACTCAGTCACAGTCAATCAGATGTGACTTATTCGTATGATGAAGATTGGTCTTATGTGGGTGAATTTGATGAGAGCCTTTATCCTTATAGCTCTTTTGATGAGTACCTAAGAGATAGAACGCAAACAGATATTGATGTACGTTTGGTCTCCGACACAGAAGGGCGTATCTTTTCTTCTACTACAGATTGGACGATTGGGGCATATTACAAAGACTACAGTGAAGACCTTACACGTAACTATACCTACCTTGACACCCCTTTTACAGCTGATTATAAGACGATTAATAAAGCAATCTATGGACAGTTAGATTCGATGATAACGGATAAACTTACGTTAGTATCAGGGCTTAGAATAGAAGCATGGGATGCTGAATATAGAGATTCTGATAGCGTGGCTATTGACACGGATGAGGTCTTAGTCGGTGGTAAATTTGGTATTAATTATCAAGAGACTCCTGATAGATTGTATTATACCTATCTTTCTAAAGGGTACAAACCAGGGGGGGTTAATGCAGACAATAGCCTAAGCCCAAAAGCCAAAGAGTACCAAACTGAAAACTTGTGGAATTTAGAGCTAGGGATGAACTCAAATCACCTTGATAATACACTTATCAACCGTCTTAATGTCTTTTATGGCAAGAGAAAAGACCAACAGGTCAAAAGTTCTGTGGTTACTGAGCGTTCTGATGGGAGTACAAGTTTTGTAGATTATTTAGCCAATGCAGCAGAAAGTACCTATTATGGGATAGAGTCACAAATTGATTGGTATCCTAACGAAAGATTACATATTTTTTCTAGTATAGGATTACTCAAATCAACATTCGATGAATATAAAGACCCTAATCCTTCAGCGATAGATGTCACAGATAGAACACCTGCACAATCACCTGAATATCAGTATAATATTGGCTTTGATGTGACCTTGTGGGATGGTTGGATATTTAAGTCCAATGTAGAGGGAAAAGGCTCTTACTATTTCTCTAATAGACACAATGAAGAATCTGATGCCTATGCACTTATAAACTCTAGTCTTGAATATACCAATGGAAGTTGGAGTGCTGTAATGTGGGTACGAAATATTGCAGATACAGAGTATCAAACCAGAGGATTTGGAAGCTTCGGTAACAATCCATCCAATGGATATGCTACAGAGCTTTACACCCAACAAGGCTCACCACGTACAGTAGGGCTTACGCTCTCTTATGACTTTTAGGGTTTAAGTGATGAAGATTTTTGTGATGTATATTTTTGTAATTTATGGCAAGTAAACAATGATTTCTAAGATGTTTTTTGCTTTGCTTCTTTGTGCATCGTTACTCTTAGGCAATGATAAACCTACCCTTACTATCTATACCTATGATGCCTTTTCAGCTTCATGGGGTGCAGGACCCAAAATCAAAAAAGCGTTTGAATTAGAACATAATTGTACCGTCAAATTTGTAGGGGTCTCTAGCTCTATTGGGGCATTACGCAAGATACAGCTAGAGGGTAAACGTAGCAAAGCCGATATACTTTTAGGACTAGATACAAGCATCGCACAAGTTGCCAAAAAAACCAATCTCTTTGTACCTCATACACTAGATACCAAAGGTTTGGATGTACCTATTGCCTATCATGATGATACCTTTGTGCCTTTTGATTACTCCTATTTTTCCTTTGTCTATGATGCAAATAGACTCAAAAATGTACCTAAATCCTTTGAAGACTTAGCCTCTATGCCCAAAGATTTCAAGATAGTCATCCAAGACCCACGCTCTTCTACAGCAGGATTGGGACTACTACTTTGGGTGAAATCCATTTATGGCGACAAAGCAGGAGACTACTGGCAACGCCTCTCTCCATACATCCTTACCATTACCAAAGGCTGGTCAGAAGCATACGGACTGTTCCTCAAAGGTGAAGCCGATATGGTACTCTCTTTTACCACATCCCCTGCCTACCATATCATAGAAGAGCATAAAACCAATATCAAATCAGCCTTATTTAAAGAAGGACACTACAGCCAAATAGAAGTAGCAGGTATCCTAAAAAGCTCCAAAAACCAAGCCTTAGCCCAAAAGTTTTTACACTTTTTACACAGTAAAACCTTTGCAAACATCATCCCCACAGCCAACTGGGTATACCCAGTAATCAAAGCCAATCCTCTACCAAAAGCCTTTGAAACACTCACCCAACCTAGTAAAACATTTCTTATGGATGGGAAGAAAGTAGAAGCCCAACGGAGGACTATTGTGAGGGAGTGGTTGGATGGGGTGAACTAATTCAATATGTATAAAACTTCTTTTAATTTTTTCTTTTTCAAAACTTCCTTTATTTTGGGTATGCTTTTAACCCTCTCTCTCCTTTCGTTTGCATTTGGCATTTTCTACACCTTATACACCTTTGATGATAGTACTATTTTTACACAGATAGATAAACGTGTTTGGGGGCTTTTGAGGTTTACTTTGTATCAGGCTTTTTTGTCTATGCTTTTGTCTTTGGGGGTAGGGGGTTTGTTGGCTTGGGCTTTGGCTCATCAATCGGCATTTCGGGGGCGTTCTATTTTGGTGGCACTTTTTTCTTCTTCTTTGGTTTTGCCTACCTTGATTGTGGTGTTTGGGATTATCGGTATTTTTGGTCGTCATGGCTATCTTAATCAACTAAGCCTTTTTCTTTTTGATGATTCTTTTGGCTCGTATCTTTATGGTTTGGGTGGTATCTTATTGGCTCATGTCTATCTCAATGCTTCTTTTGCTTCTCGTGCCTTGCTTCATGCCTTTGAGTCTATCCCAAAAGAGAAGTACAAACTTGCCAAGAGTTTGAATTTTACAGTATTTCAACGCTTTATCTATGTAGAATATCCTGCGATTAAATCGACACTTCTTCATATTGGGGCTACGATATTTCTTTTGTGTTTTACCTCGTTTGCTGTGGTACTTCTCTTGGGTGGGTCGCCTAGTTACAATACTTTAGAAGTGGCGATTTATGAGGCAGTGAAGCTAGATTTTGACATCGCTCTGGCACTGAAATTAGCACTCATACAGTTAGGTATCTCTGCGATACTTGTGGTCTTATCTTCACGTTTTAAGATCAATGTCTCTAATCTAAAAACAAGCCATACACAGATACCATGGAAAGAGTATCGCTCTATCCAATGGATACAATGGGCGATTATTATGATTTTTGCACTCTTTTTTATCTCACCTTTAGCAGTCATCATTATAGATGGATTAGGGGCTGATTTTATGCGTATCATGGCTGAACCTTTATTTATCAAATCCTTGTTTACTTCTTTATCTTTGGCATTGGTATCGAGTCTATTGACCGTAGGTATCGCATTGGTGTTGAGCAATACGCTACGTGAATTGAGCCTCAAAACACGCTTAGGCAACAAGCCTTTTGCTAGTATCGTGCAGGGTATCGTGGCATTTTCTGGCAATCTTTATCTAGCGATACCCTCGCTTGTTTTAGGGCTAGGTTTTTTTCTTATCGCTCAATCGTACGAATCGCCTATGTGGATATGGTCAACCATTGCCATACTTACAGCCAATATCTTGATGTCGTTGCCCTTTGCTCTTGCCATCCTTAGCCCTGCTATGCAACATACAGCCCAAAGATATGACAAAGTAGTCTTCTCTTTAGGACTTACCCCATGGCAACGTTGGGTCTATGTGGAGTACCCTTATATCAAATCAGCATTGGGCTATATATTGGCATTGGCATTTTGTTTTTCTTTGGGAGATTTGGGTATCATAGCACTCTTTGGTTCAGATACTTTTACTACGCTACCATGGTACTTATACCAACTCATGGGGTCATACCGTACGAGCGATGCATCAGGGGTAGCACTGATACTTCTTGTGATAGTGTTGTTTGTGTTTGTATCTGTACCGTTACTATTTAGGAGTAAACATGCTTAAGATTACAAATATCATGTACCAATATGCACAAAAAAAGCCCTTTTATCATTACACTATGGAAGTCAAACCTCAAGAAATTGTAGCGATATTGGGTGAGAGTGGCAGTGGTAAATCTACCTTGTTAGACATCATCGCAGGGTTCATCACGCCTAGTGAGGGGACGATTGTTTTGGATGACAAAGAGATAGTATCTTTGCGTGTAGAGCAAAGACCTATGACGATACTTTTTCAAAAGCATAACCTTTTTGAGCATCTAAGCGTACAAAAAAATATCTTGTTAGGGGTCAGTAAAGTCCTCAAAGACAGTATCGAAGAGGTAGAAAAAGTCCAAGCCATCCTCAAAGAAGTAGGCTTAGAAGCCTATGAACACACAATAGCGTCAGAACTATCAGGAGGGCAACAACAGCGAGTGGCATTGGCACGTGTTTTGATAAGAAGAGAGCCTATCTTACTCCTCGATGAACCCTTTGCAGGATTAGACAAGAAGACAAGACTAGAGATGCTCGATCTCGTAGCTAAGATTAGTAAAGAGCATCATCTACACACTATCATGGTCACCCATGAAAAAGAAGATTGTGAACGCATTGCACATCATGTGTATATGATGGAAAATAATAGGCTTGAACTCACATGATAAAGCTACTTAAAAAGCATCCCTTTTTTACAGATAAAACGATAGAATCTTGCGAAAGATTAGCGTATCAAGGCTATTGTAATGAAAACTATCTACTCTTTGCTGATGGTGTCAAATATATAGTGCGTAAACTTTTGAGAGAAGATATAGATAGAGAATTAGAATATCATAGCCATTGTTTGGCATATCAAAAAGAAGTTACTTCAAAGCTTTATTATTATGACAAAGTAGCGAAGTATATGGTGTTTGAGTTTATAGAGGGGTATCATAAAGTAGCATTGGAGCAAGATGAGATAAAACGATTACTCTCACTCCTAAAGACCTTACACAGTATCGAAATATCTCCTACCCAATACCCCTTGAAATCTCTCAAATCATTATTTACTACACCCCATAGCCCAGCCATATCAGAAGCCCTACACACGATAGAATCTTACCCTCCACAGTATGCTCTATGTCATAATGACCTCAATCCTCAAAATATATTGTGGGATAATGAGACGCTAAAATGTATTGATTTTGAATACGCAGGGAGGATGGATGTCTATTTTGATTTAGCGTGTATCAGTATAGAGTTTAAACTATCATCTAAAGAAGATAAAGAAGCCTTAGCATATTATTTTGAAGATAAAAGCTATTTTAAAGAGAAATTAGAAGCCTATAAAATAATCTATAGAGCCTTGTGTGAGGCTTGGTTTTTGGAGAGTTTGGGGTCAATGTCAATTTAGTAAACTTCTTGCAAAACTCGGAAGTGATGCTTTAGCGTCGCCCTTTGACGAGGTTAAAGCCCAATGCCAATGAATTAAGCTTTTTTTGTAGGGTGCTATTGCCATAGCACCTTAAATATTGTGTGAAATAAAGTTACATATATAATGATATGTTAAAAGGTGCGATAGCAATCGCACCCTACAAGTTAGTAAAAAGTGTATATTCAACAACTGACCCTTAATTTAGGTGCTACAATTTTAGTAATAAAGATAAAATAGAAAGAAATATTGTTATAATCGAAGCTATAGAAGATGGATATACACAAGCAGAGGTTGCTAAGTATATTAACCTTCTTGCAAAACTCGGAAGTGATGCTTTAGCGTCGCCCTTTGACGAGGCTACCCCTAAAGGGATACATTCCAATAAAGCCATCGTATCTGATAGATTTTACAAGATGTCTATTCACAAAACATAAGTAGAAAACAAAATGAACAAAAAACTAAAATGGCTATGTATCGCATTAGCAGTACTAAGCACCTATAGCTACGCCACCTGTAGCAAACAAGAGGTGATGAAACTCATAGACAAGGGAGTTAGCAAAGACCTCATAAATAGCATCTGTGAAACACCAAGTAAAACTACTACCACCACAGCTAAGCCCAAAAGCAAGTGGATAACTCCAAGTAACAGCACCTGCCGAAGCAAGGGAGGTAAACTCTACAAAGGTGTATGTGATGCAAAGTGGCAACAAGCCAAAAATATCTGCCGTGCTAGTGGTGGAAGACTGCCTAGTAAAAGTGAACTGCTCTCTGTCATCTCAGACTGTGGTGGTAATACGGCTAATAGTGATAGTGCGCATACTGAAAACAGGGACGACCCCAATTACCAATCTTGCTATAAGCGTAAAGGTTTTGTTGCCTCTAGCAACTATTGGAGTTCGACGAGTTATGCGAGTAGTCCTAGCTATGCTTGGACTGTCTATTTCTACGGTGGCGATACGAGCTACAACGGTAAGAACGGTAGTAGGTATGTGCGTTGTGTGAGAGCAGGACAGTAATTTGTCCCTTTGCTTTTTCCCCTAAGGGGAGAAGTTGGCATTTGCATAGAGTTTTGAATGCAAAATTCTGTGGAGATACCTAGTATCTACCAAAACAATACAAAGGAAAAACGATGAAAAAAGTGTTAGTAGCCGTGATGGCTTTAGGGATGTTGGCGAGTGTAGCGAATGCTGGTATGAAGTATGAGTGTTGGACATATAAAGGTGGTAAACCATGGAAGATGACATACGTTGTAGCAGACAATAAATCTCAAGCAGAGAGTAAAGCAGTAGTAAAGTTTAGAGACTTAGGTCGTAACGGTGACTACATCAAGTGTAAATAACACTTTTTAAGGGGCAGATGCCCCTAAATTCTACGGTACTTTCTAAAGCTATTGTCATCCCCTTAAATACAGCCATAGAAGAGTATAGCTTCAACTACTTTGAGATGCATGAGCACCCTTTAATGATAAACTATAGTTAAAATAATATAATAAAGCCAAATTTAATACATATCAAGAGGGTATGAGGTAAGAAGAGGTTTTTTAATGCGAACATATATACAATTTTTATACAGATTTAGATGGGCGATTGTTTTGTTAGTGCCTTTGTTTGTATTGTTTTTGGCTTCGAGTCTTAAGCATTTGGAGATAGATGGTTCTTATCGTATTTGGTTTGAAAAAGATTCTAAAACGCTAAAAGATTATGATGCGTTTAGAGAAGCATTTTCTAATGATGATGGGGTAACGATTGTCTTTAAAGATGAGAATGGTATCTTCAATAAAAAGGCACTAGGAAGTATACAGCGTATCACTGAAGCCTTATGGGATATGCCACATATTGATAGGGTAGATAGTATTACAAATTATCAGTATGTACATAATGAAGCTTCTAAGCCAGATGATGTGCTTGTGAATGATTTTATCATCGAAGATTTAGCAGAAGCTACAACGACATACTTACAAAACCGTCAAGATATAGCAACACAAGATAGTATGATTAAAGATAGGTTTGTCTCTAAAGATGCTACGACTACGATGATTTTTGCACGACTTGAAGCCCAAGCCAATGAAAATGGAGATATTTCAGCAGAAGTGATGGAAGATATTTACGCTATTATCAACCCTGAGACCCAACGTACAGGCTATAAGTATTGGCTCAATGGTGGGCCGCCGATGACACAAGCTTTTGTAGATATAGCTGGGCATGATGCTATGGTATTTACCCCTTTGGTCTTTTTGATTTCTATGATACTTCTTTTGGTGCTTTTTAGGCGTTTGAGTGGGGCATTTATCCCTCTGGGTGTGGTATTTTTTACTTTTTTATCGGTATTGGCAGTACAAACACTTTTAGGCTACAAACTCAATAACTTTACAGCCAATATCCCTGTATTTATCGTAGCGATTGGTATCGCTGATGCTGTGCATATCTACTCTGTATGGCTTATGGGAAAAAAAGAAGGCTTAGAAAATAAAGAAGCCGTCTTGCATTCTATACAGAAGAATTTTTTGGCAATATTTCTCACGTCACTTACTACGATGGTAGGCTTTGGTACTTTGGCTATTTCCAAGATAGTACCTGTAGCTACACTGGGTATTGCTACAGCTAGTGGGGCAGTATTGGCATTTGTGATTTCTATATTTTGGATGCCTGCTGTATTGTTGTTACTCAAAAAGCCTATTAAAAAAGAAAATAAGAAAGAAAATAATGTAGCAAAAAAAGCATTAAAATCCTTTGGATATGGAGCATTTATCGTCAAAAATGATAAAAAAATTATAGTAATTTCTACGCTGATGATGCTTGTAATGGGGATGGGTCTATTTTTTGTAAAAGTAGACTCTAACACGATTAAGTATTTTGATAAAGAAGTAGAGATACGTCAATCCTCGGAGTTTACCATGGACAATCTCACAGGGTCTATGTCGTATGTCTTGATAGTCGATAGTACTAAAACAGATGGGATTAAAGAGCCTCACTTTTTACTTACGGTAGAAGAATTTTACAAAGATTATACAGCACAGTTTCCTAAAGATGTCCGTCATATCTCTTCTTTGCTCGATATTATCAAGCGTTATAATAAAATTATGGATGACAAAGATGTCGTCCCAACCAATAGAAATCTAGTCGCTCAGTATCTCTTACTCTACTCGATGGGTTTAGCTCAGGGGATGGAGATAACCGACCAAATGGACTTTGACCAACGTAAATTAAGGATTACCGTCCTTACCAATATTGTAGACAATTCTAAAGATATGCAGATGATACACTATGCCAAAGCATGGTGGGCTAAAACCCCTTACGTCCTCACGCTAACAGGGCAAACGTCTATGTATGCTTCTATGGCAAAAGATGTAACAGATACGTTGATATACTCTTTGTCATTGAGTATCTTGATTGTCTCTTTGATGATGTTGCTTATCTTCAAACGCTTCAAGATATTGTGGATACTCATTTTACCCAATATCTTGCCTGTTGTCTTGGTCATTGGGCTTATGGGGTGGCTTGGTATGACTATTGATATGGGGGTGGCTATTGCTGGGGCAATTATCATTGGGGTGGCAGTTGATGACAGTATTCACTTCTTGGTCAAATATTTTGATGCACGTAAACGAGGTCTATCTATGGAAGATACTTTTGATGAGGTGTTACATTACGCAGGACGTGCTATCTTCTTTACTACTGTGGTGCTAAGTTTGTCGTTTTCTATTTTTGCATTTTCAACTTTTACACCCAATCAAAATTTTGGTGTAGTGACAGCTACAGCTCTTATCTTGGCACTGATTATTGATATGCTCTTGTTACCTGCTTTACTTTCTGTGATGGATAGTCAAAAAAGGTACACAAAAATAGAAATAGAGCAATAAATTCATAAACGATATATATACACATGATACAATGTTAAATTAAAATTTCAAAGGATACTTATGCACAAAAAATTAGAAAATCTTATGGGGAGATTTGGAGGGTTTATCCATGATAATCCTTTTAAAGTGATTGTTTTTATCATGCTAATACTTGCCTTTCCTCTTTCTCATGTCCCTCAGATAAAGATGGATACTTCTACAGAAGGATTTATGCATCCTGATGACCCAGTCCTTTTAGCCTATAATGATTTTAGAGCGCAGTTTGGTCGTGATGAGCGTGTGCTTATCGCAATTAAAAGTGACAATATCTTTTCTTTGAAGTTCTTAAATACCCTTAAATCACTCCATGAAGAGCTAGAAAGCAATGTACCTTTTTTAGAAGATATTACCTCACTCTATAACGTAAGAAACACCAGAGGTGAGGGTGATAAGCTTATCACGGATGATTTGTTGGAGCATTTTCCTAAGACTAAAGAAGACGTAGCTATCATCAAACAACAGACTATGGCATCTCATTTTTATAAAGATTTATTTATTTCCCAAGATGGCAAGATGACGACTATTATCATAGAAACAGATGCATATTCTCATGAAGGTTTGGTCGAAGTGTCTGATGAAGATGCCTTTGATGAGGGCTTTGCTGAAGAGTCACCTACTGTAGCGAAAGAAAGAGCATTTCTTAGCGATAAAGAAAATGCAACACTGGTTAATGCTATCCATGAAATCACTCAAAAGTATAAAAGTGATAGTTTTGAAATCTATGTAGCAGGGTCACCTGCTGTAAATCATGCACTCAAATCTCAAATGCAAGCAGATATGCAAAAATTTATGCGTATTACTTTTTTGATTATTGTTGTTTTCTTATTTATCATGTTTAGACGTGCATCAGCAGTATTTTATCCTGTGATTGTGATTGTCCTTGCATTACTAACTACCGTTGGTACGATGGGATGGGCAGGGGTGGCGTTTAAGCTTCCTACGCAGATAGTGCCTTCTTTATTGATGGCTGTTAGTATAGGTGCAACGGTACATATCCTCTCTATCTTTTTTGATAAATTCAATACTATTGGAGACAAAAAAGAAGCCTTGTCTTATACACTAAGGCATTCTGGTTTGGCTATTATCATGACATCTTTTACCACAGCCATTGGGGTAGGGTCATTTTCTGGTTCGGAAGTCGCACCTATCTCTGATTTGGGTATGTATGCTTCTTTGGGTGTACTTATTTCATTGGTCTTAACCTTGACACTTTTACCCGCACTTTTGAGTCTGACTAAACTCAAACAAAAAGTAAAAACAGAATCAGACAAATTAGACCTTATCATGAAACGATTGGCTAGTTTACCGATAAATCATTATAAGAGTATTTTAGTAGGAAGTGCTATTCTTGTAGCCATCTCACTCACAGCTGCCACACAAATAGAGCTTTCTCACAATCCTCTTAAATGGTTTCAGCCAGATAGCTATGACCGTATCTCTACCGAAGTGATAGATGAGAGTCTCAATGGTTCAGTTACGATAGAACTTATCATTGATACCAAAACAGAAAACGGTTGGAATGACCCTGAAAGACTCAATACACTCAATACACTCTCTGAAAATATGGAAAAATATGTAGACACTAATACACATATCGGTAAAGTGATTTCTCTTGCAACAATTATCAAAGAGACAAATAGAGCTTTACATGAAAATGATGAAGCATACTATACGATACCAAATAATGCAGACCTTGTTTCACAAGAGTTACTTCTCTTTGAAAACTCAGGTTCAGATGACTTAGAAGACGTGGTTGATTCTCAATTTTCAAAAGCACGTATCTCTATCAAGCTACCATGGACGGACGCAGTCAAAGCTGTAGAAGTATTGGGATATGTACAAAAAGAAGCACAAAAAGCATTCCCAAAAGACACGATTGTCACTACGGGGATGATACCGTTGCTTATCAATACCTTTTCACAAGCGATTAGCTCCTCGGTCAGTAGTTACCTCATGGCATTTGTGGGTATCTCTTTTATGATGATGCTTATCATGGGTTCTGTTCGTGTAGGACTTTTGACGATGATACCAAACCTTGTACCTATTATCATGGGACTGCTTCTTATGTATATCATGAACATACCATTGGATATGTTTACCCTACTTATTGGAAGCATTGCAATAGGGTTAGCCGTGGATGATACCATTCACTTCATGCACAATTTTAGGAGATACTACCTAGAAAGTGGAGATGCATCGTACGCAATAGAACAGACATTCTTTACAGCAGGTAAAGCCTTGGTGATTACGACTATCGTACTTTCTTTAGGTTTTTATGCCTATCTCTTTGCCAATATGATTTCGGTACAAAACTTCGGACTACTCACAGGAACGGTCATCATCATGGCACTGTTGTCTGATTTATTACTCGCTCCTGCGTTGATGATAGTGGTGGCCAAACGTGGCTGGATAAAATAAATATACACATAATAAAAGGAAATAAAATGACAAAAAAATTACTAATTGGACTGACTTTAGGGCTTTCTCTCATGACAACACATACCATCGCAGATGATGCCAAAGCCAGAGCTATCATGGAAAAGGTAGATGCTAGAGATGATGGAAAAACGATTGAACAAGACATGATGATGGTACTCATCGATAAAAATGGTAAAAAAAGAATCAGAGATATGAAATCATATAGCAAAGATTTTGGAGAAGATGAGCATCAAACAATGTTTTTTAAATCTCCATCAGATGTCAAAAATACAGCATTTTTGACCTATGATTATGATGATGCGTCTAAAGATGATGACCAATGGCTCTATCTTCCTGCGTTGAAAAAAGTCAAGCGTATCCCAAGTGCCGATAAAAGTGGTAGCTTCATGGGTTCAGATTTTTCTTACTATGATATGACAGATAGAGACTTAGAAGATTATAACTTTAAGTTCATCAAAGAGACCAAAGTTCGTGGCAAAGATGCATGGATGATAGAATCTATACCTCGTAACAAAAAGACTATCAAAGAATCAGGATATACCAAAACAGTGGCTATCGTGCGTAAAGATAATTATGTACTCGTAAGAGCGATTAACTACATGAAAAATGGTAAGAAAAAGTATCTTGATATTAAAAAAATGCACAAACAAGGTGGTGTATGGGTCATAGATGAGATGACAATGACTACCAAAAAAGGTAAAACAATGACACATAAAACAGCCTTGAATTTTAAAAATATCAAAGTAAATAAGCCATTAGATGATGCTTTATTTACCACAAGACGTATCGAAAAAGGACTATAAAAGATGCAAAAACGTAGCAAGGTTTTACTCCTAGCCTCTCTTTTTACACTTTTGAATGCCCAAAGTATCGATGCTGATTTAGAAGGCTTTGATGATGCCCCTAGCACAAGTACTCCAAGTGTAAACACAGAAGCCAAAGATGAAATCATGGATGGCTTTGATGATGAACCTTCTTCTACTGAATCTTCTACAGAAGTGGTTGCCCAAGAGACTACGCCTAACGTCCTTTCAGGGTTTACAGGTAAGCTCACAGAACAAGTTGCCTTCTCATGGGATAATGATGCTCCTTATGAGGATGTCACATCGCTGAAGAGTTCATTATTTTTAGACTATGAGCATAAATTTGATAATGGTATCCGTATCAAAATCAATGCCAAAGCCTACTATGATGCTATTTATAGCCTCAAAGATAGAGGAGATTTCGCCTCAGATACATTGAATGAACTCGAATCAGAACTAGAACTCTTTGATGCGTATATAGAAGGTAAAATCACTGATAACTTTGATTATAAAATAGGTCGTCAAGTGGTCGTATGGGGTAGAAGTGATACTATCCGTGTCACAGATATACTTAACCCCTTAGACAATCGTAACCCTGCCATGACAGACATAGAAGACTTGCGTTTACCTGTTACGATGGTAAAGCTTGACTATTTTGTAGGCGATTGGCGTATTACCCCTATTGCTATCGTAGAACAACGCTTTTCTAAAAATCCTCCTTTTGGAGGAGACTTCAATCCTTCGCCTATTGCGATACCCTCAGATGAGAGTTATGATGATGTAACGTATGCTTTGAGTGTGGGTGCAGAGTTTTCGGGTTGGGATATTAATTTTTACGCAGCCAACACACATGATGATGCAGGGTATATAGACAAAAGGTCAGGTATCGCACAAATAAAGCATGACAAAGTAACGATGTTTGGTACAGCCCTCAACATCCTCTCTGGTTCATGGCTTTTTAAAACAGAATTAGCCTATTTTGATGGACTAAAATATACAGCTACAGCAGAAAAAACCTTTAGCCGTACAGATGCACTTTTGGGTGTAGAATATAATGGATTTAGTGATACTTTAATCAGCTACGATATTGTATCACGACAGATAAACAACTATGATAAAAGACTTTTAGAAGAGTTTAATCCCCTTCAAAAACATTATTATCAACATGCCTTTAGAGTAAGTTCAGATTTTTTAAATGCCACACTCACAGCAAACTATCTCCTCTCTCTCTACGGAGAAAAGCTAGACGAAGGAGGCTTCCAAAGAGCATGGGTCAAGTACGAACTAGCAGACGCTATCAATATGAATGTAGGCATAGTAGATTACATCGGAGGAAACATACTCTTTGATGCCATTGAAAATAACGATATGGTATTTATGGATATTTCATATAGCTTTTAGTATCCCAATTATATCTACTTATCTATTTCAATAGGGAGCATAATAGGTAAAAGTTAAAGAATATTACTGTAAATAATCGTTTTTTAATTCAATTTTATATATTATTATTCTATGCGTTTACTCAAAAAATGAAATATTTTTCAAGGGTACTTATAATAATTATAAGATTAAGCTAAAATTTAAGGAGGAAGCATGAAATTAGGTTTTTTAGTTGACCTTAACCTATGTATGGGTTGTAAAGGTTGTGAGATTGCTTGTAAAGTAGAAAATGAAGTACCACTAAGTACTTGGCGTTTACGTGTAAAATATATTGATTTGGGAATATTCCCAGATACAAGTAGAAGTTTTACACCTTTACGTTGTAATCACTGTGAATCTGCACCATGTGAACGTATCTGTCCAGTATCTGCGTTGCATTACCTAGAAAATGGTATTGTCAATATTGATAGTGCTAGATGTATTGGGTGTGCAGGATGTATGATGGCGTGTCCTTATGGAGCGATTTATATGGATCCTGAGACAAATACGGCTGATAAATGTACGTATTGTGCACATAGAATTGAATCTGGTATGATGCCAGCGTGTGTCGTGGCGTGTCCTGTTGAAGCCAATATCTTTGGTGACCTTGAAGATGACCATTCTAATATTTCATTGTATATTATGGAGCATCGTGGTGCTGTTCAAGTACGTAAGCCCGAAAAGCATACTTCTCCAACACATTTCTATGTCGGTGGTGGTAATCAAACGCTTAATCCTTTAGCACATCAAAGAATTGAAGGCTATAACCTCTTTAATAATATTACACATTTAGATCACGTAGGTGATAAAAATCATGGTATTTTAGATAGATTTCTAGCACCATTTGTAGGGCATGATGCACTTGATAATAAAAGTTTAATTGAATCAGCAACATCTGAAGATTCACACGAGCAAGAGGGAGGACACTAATATGGTAGAGAGTACAATTCACGCAACACAAGCTGTTGTAACATTAGATGTGCCTATTCAAGGTATTGTTTGGGGTAGTATTATTACTGTGAACATGTGGGCAAAAAGTATCGGGACAGGTGTTGTGTTTTTAGCATCATTTTTATGGTTTAGACATAGCAAAGAAGATATGCCAAACCTTAAATGGACAATGCCAGTCATTGCATTTTTAGCACTCAATGTTTTCTTATTGTTTACACTGATAGATTTACATCAGCCGTATAGAATGGTAAATATTTTCTTACATCCTCATTGGACTTCATCTATTACTGTGGGTGCATGGTTAGCTTCTATTTTCTTAGGACTGGTTTCTGTACTGATGTTTATTGCTGTTGGTGAGAAATTTCCAGGTGTACCATTCAAAGGATGTTTACTTACTAAGTTTGGTAGAAACAATGCAGGACTGTATGAAAAAATCATGCCTTTTCTTGTATTTTTAGCTATCCCTGTGACAACCTATACAGCGATTATCATGGCTCAAGCTTCAGCACGTGAACTATGGCAAGCACCTACAGAAGTCATGCAAATGATGTGGGCAGCACTTTTAGCAGGTTCAGCAGCACTTATTTTTGTTTCATCTTCGTGGACAAAAGAAGCTAGAAAAGATTTATCTCTTGTCTTAGCACTTTCTACATTCTTCTCATTTGGCATGTATATGTCTGAGTACTTTTTCTCATTCAAATCAGCAGAAGCAGAAGCAATTTTAGCGTATGTTCACGCAGGTGGATCATACAATATCGAATTTTGGATAGGTATGGTTCTAGGATTTATTATCCCATTCTTTATTGCTGTTGGCAATATGAAGAGTGACAACAAAACGCTGCTTAACTTCGCAGCACTTTTAGCATTGGTAGGGTTATTCTTGGTCAAAGATGTATGGCTCAAAATTCCACAAATGCTACCATTAAGTTAAGGAGAAAATATCTATGACAAAATCAATGAAAAACGACAGTAATTTTATCGAAGGTAGAAGAAGCTTCCTAAAAGGTACAGCCTATTCTGTAGCAGGAGCAACACTTGCTACTGGTGTATTTAAAACTGTAGCTACTACAGAAATACAAGCTGAGAGTAAATTTACTCCAACACCAAAAACATTGGCATTTTATCCACCATTAGAAGAATGGGATTCTTTTACAGAATTAGATGGAAATGACTGGAAACGTGGAGGTACAAGTAGAAATGGTGTACAAAGCGAAGAAAATCCAGATGGTATTAAAGCCACTGAATATATGCTTGTACCTACTTCATGTTCAAACTGTGAAGCCTCTTGTGGACTTACAGCATGGGTTGACCTTTCTACGTATAAAGCAGGGGGTCAATTAGCCGTTCGTAAATATATGGGTAACCCTTTACATTCAGGAAGCCGTGGTAGAAACTGTGCCAAAGGGTACGCAGCACAATCACAAATGTATGACCCAGATAGAATACCTTTCCCACTTATGAGAGCCCCTGGTTCTAAAAGAGGTGAGGGTAAATGGGTAAGAACGACATGGGATGAAGCCATGGCAAAAATCGGTAAAAAAATGCACGATACACTTAAAGTGGGTGATGAGATTTCTAAAAAATCAATCATGTACCATGTGGGTCGTCCAAATGAAAACGGTTTTGGTCATAGAGTACCTCACTCAATGGGTCTTGATGGATATGATTCTCATACAAACATCTGTTCAGCAGGGGCTAGACAAGGAACAATCCAATGGTCTAATGATGATAGAAACTCACCAGACTGGGCAAATGCCAAACTGATTTTCTTACAATCTTCTCATGCAGCAGATGCAGGGCATTATTTCCAACAAGCAGCAGGGCGTATCGCTGAAGCACGTAAAAAAGGTGCAAAACTTGTGGTTATGGATCCTAGACTTTCTAACTCTGCTGGTATGGCAGACCTATGGGTACCTTGTTGGCCAGGGACGGAGACAGCACTTTATCTCTACCTTGCAAACCGTATCCTTAATGAAAAAGGTATCAATGGTGAAGACCTTGTAAACCACAATTTTGTAAAAAATTGGGTTAACTGGGATCATCTTATGAAAGACAGAGAGTACCTTCAAGTACTTGTAGATAAAGAATATATCAAAGCAGTACCTGCTGGAGATAGCTATGAAGACTTTATTACAATGATTTCTGAAATGTATTCTCCTTATACACTTGACTTTGTAGCAGAGGAATGTCGTATTGAAAAACGTATTGTAGAAAAACTCTATGATATGTTTATCGATGCAGGTGCTAGAGTAGCCACGTATATCTGGAGAGCAGGTCCTATTGGGCATAAAGGTGGATGGATGATTGCTCGTGCAGGATTCTTACCATTTGTGCTTCGTGGAGCAATGGCTGGAGACAAAGGTGGGGTAGGACTACACCACTGGCATGTTATCTCCGTCAATGGTAAAGGTGATGCTGCCACTCAAAATGGTGCAAGACCTCCAAAAGTAGATGTTTGGAATGAAATTGCTTGGCCGCCTGAGTATCCTCTTTCTTCTTATGAGATGAGTCATATTATGCCTCACTTATTGCTTGATGATGAGTGGAGAAATAAATGGAACTCTAAAGGGCTTAAAGTTCCTGAAAAACTAGCTGTTTGGATTCCTCGTATGTATAACCCTGTTTGGATTAATCCAGATGGATTTAGATGGATAGAATGTCTAAAAAGAGAAGATAAAATTGAGATGAGTTTTAACCTATCTCCTACATGGTCTGAGACAAACTGGTATTGTGACTTTATCTTGCCAGTAGGATTAGCAGGTGAAAGACATGACCAACATTCAGAAGCCACAGAGCCAAAAAGATGGTTGTCATTCCGTAACCCTGCACTTCGTGTAGCACTAGAAAAAATGGGTTGGAAACCAAAAGATCCAACAAGAGCTACGCTTGAAGCACATATCAAAGCAGGTCTTGGTGAAGTATGGGAAGAAGTAGAATTTTGGGCAAATATCATGGTACATCATGTTGACCCAGATGGAAGCTTAGGCGTAAGAAAATATTGGGCTTCAAAAGAAGATCCAACAAGAGCCGTAACGATTCCAGAGTGGTATCAAGCAGCATTTGATAAACTTCCTAATCTTAAAAAAGCAGCCAAAGCAGCTTATCCTGATTCACAGTATCCTAACTATGAGATGATGAGAGATAGAGGAACATGGTTAGAAGAAGATAATATCTTTAAGCCACAAGAAAGACCACTCAAAAAAGTGGGTACAAAATACATTTCTCACGGACATGAGTATGCAGAAGAAAATGTAAGAAAAGATGAATTTGGTGTTATTATGGCAACAGATGCTCATGGTAAAGAAAAAGCCATTGGTGTTGAAGTAGATGGAGAGCTTGTACAAGGTTTCCATACACTTACCAAAAAGCTAGACTTCTACTGTGAGTGGTTCAAAGATTGGAAATGGCCAGAGTATGCTATACCTATCTACCCAACTACAAAAGAAGGTAGAGTGAAGATGACGCATGTTGTGACACAAGTACACCATGACTTTATGAAAACAGACAATGATTTTGCACTCAACACAGTCTTTAGATTGCCGTACAATATTCATACACGTTCTGTAAACTCTAAGCACCTTATGGAGATTTCACAAAACCATAACCCTGTATGGATTTACACTAAAGATGCTGAAAAACTCAACATCAAAAGAGGTGATGCAGTTAAAGTAACGATTCAAGATACTGTTTGTGGACTTGAATCAGGATACTTCATTGCAATGGCTGTACCAACAGAAGCTACTATGCCAGGTGTACTAGCGTGTTCACACCATGCAGGTAGATGGAAACTCAAAAATGCAGTGGACATCCCTGGATTTGAGCATAAATTAGGTATCTTAGGTTTAGGTGCACCTCTATATGAGATGACTATGGATGGTAAAATTGGTACACTCAAACCAACACAAAGTATTATCGATGGATTAAATTCTCGTAAAGAGTCTTGGCAATTTAAAGAGTACAACAAAGACCTTGACAATATTTGGTGGGATGGTTTAAGTGGTTCATGGCAAAATGCTGTAGCTGCTTCTCACCCAGACCCTATTGCAGGACACCATGCATGGCACCAAAAGGTCAGCATGGAACTTGCAGGTAAAGATGATGTTATCGGTGATATTTACGTCAACTACGAGAACAACATGAAGATTTATCAAGCATGGAGAGATGACCTTACACGTCCTCTTGATGAGACAGACACACTTCGTCGTCCTCAACATATTAAGCGTCCTGCTGTGCCTCTTTCGGACAAAGCATACGCAGTTAAAATTACAGGATAATCTTTTATCTTAAAGGACAGACATTTCTGTCTGTCCTACATATTCTATACAATTTCCTAGATAACTCATCTTATTAAGCTTTATTTATCTTGAAAGTAGTATAGTTCACAAAAAGGCAAATAATGGAACAAATGAAAAAAGATATAGAAAATCGTATTGCAATTTATGCACTCATCTCTCGGCTTATGCTAGTAGAAGTTGATGTTGCATTTTTAGAGCAGATAGAAAGCGACCCTGATTTATTGGAATTATTTCCAAACTATATGCACTGGGATAAAAGAAAAACTTTATCTAAAGAATTACTTATTGAGGAGCATTATAATGTAGATTTTACCAATCTCTTTTTGATGCACCTTGTACCGTATGAAAGTTTTTATACACGCGATGACCAAATGATAGAGAGTGGAGGAGATAATCCTGTACTAGAACTCTATAATGAGCTTGATTTCCGTGTAGAATTAGACAAGGCTAGGGTAGTGAGTGCAGACCATATCGGTGTAGAACTTGAGTTTATGTATATGCTTTGTATGGCACTACAAAAAGCACTTGAAGCAGAAGACAAAGATGGTATTTGTGAATTACTTCAAGTACAACGTGCATTTCTTAAAGAACATCTTTTAGAGTGGACCCCACTGTTTCTTATCAATGCAAAGCGTGAGTCACGTACACCACTTTATCATGATGGAGCAGAGCTTAGTTTAGAGTTTTTACTCTCTGATTTTGAATACATTACAGCACAACTTGATAGCCATTGCCAAACACAGGCAGTAGAAAATTAATGTCATTACATCTTGAAATAGCCTCTTGTATTAGGGCTACAAGTAAATTTTCTGATTGTACCAAATGTATAGATGCTTGTCCTGAGTCTATACAACTCGTAGACAATCTACCAAGCTTTGCCAACAATACAGGGGTAGAAGCATCTTCTTGTGTAGGTGCTTGTCCTACAGAAGCTTTTTCTTTATCAGAGTTCTCTACAACAGAATTTTTCTTTACCTTTTTGGAGTCTAAAGTAAGGCTGATTAGTCCTAAGTTTAATGTACCTTGTCTCTCTGTGTTTTCGGTAGAACATCTGATTTCTTTTGCATTGGCAAGTGAGGAAGAGATTACTTTAGATGTTAGCTCTTATGACAGTCAAAGTATATTGTATGATCAAATCAAAGCACGGATAGAAGAGGCAAATTTTGTACTCTCTTCTTTTTCATCCAAACAACTCTCTAGCAATGCTGAAGATATAGAACAAGATGAAGAACAAGAAATAGAAGAAATCTCTTCAAGACGTTCTTTTTTAGGCAATGCCTCTCTCAAAGGGGTGGTCAAACATAAGATGAGTTTTGATGAAGCTGTAGAAGCTGATGAGCTAAAAGTATTTGCACTTAATCCAGATATTATTTCTAAAATAAAAGAAAAAAATCTACCAGATAAACGTAAAATACTTTTGACCACACTCAAACATGCAAACATACCTGATAGTTTTGAGATTTTACCCGAAGAAGAGATTGGCTTTATTTCTCAAAAATTTGTAGAGGAGAGTTGTACCAATTGTCAGATATGTTATCGTATTTGTCCTACAGGAGCATTGAGTAGTACGGCGAAATTTTCGCTAATTCATTTTGATGCGATGCTTTGTGTGAAGTGTCGTCTCTGCCATGATGTCTGTGAACCTGATGCAATACAGTTACAAGCAGGGTTTGAAATCAAAGAATTTTTTGAGCCTAAACAACGCACCTTGGCTACATTTAATATCAAGCGTTGTATGGAATGTGGCAATAGCTTTACCTATATGGGTGGCGAACAAACCTGTCCTCGATGTGCAGTAGAAGAAGAAGAAGCGATGTTTTTGCATAACAACGCCAAACGCATGGAAGCTTTACAAGAAGAAAGTAAAGGTAATAACTAATGCAACCACATGAAATAAAACCAGATACCAAACTCTGTACTATCTTGGGTCACAATGCACAGACAGGATATATGAGACGCTATTTTAATAAAATAATGAAACATAATGCGATGAATGCTACGGCTATTGCTCTAAATATCACAGATGAACATTTTGCTATTACGATGACAAGTGTGGGGAGTTCTAAAGTTGATATGATGATGATAGAGCGTGAGTTTTCAGAAAAAGTAATACAGTATTGTAACAGTCTTGATGCCTGTGCAACTAAAGAAGGGCGTGTAGATTTTGTAGAGATTAAAGAAAGCAAGGTATATGGCTATTGTCTAAGTGATGATGCCAAAGCATTGTTTGATAAACCAGAGTTTCTTGATGACCAAATCCTCTTTGTTGCAAAGATGATGTTATTAGCAAATCGCTGGTTTGACAGTAAAATAGATGTGGATGATATCCCCATACTTATAGGAGAAAATAATGGATAATATAAAAAATTTAAGAGAAGAATTTGCTAACATAAGTCAGCAAAATTTCAATGGTAAACCAGCTTTTGGTCCTGATGGACAATGTGCATCAGATGAAGAAGTAGATTTAAAAGACTACCCATCTTACACAGAGGCACTCTATGCCAAACTCATTGCACCTCATGTATCGGGTATCTACATCTCTCGTTGGGACATCAAAGATATTGCATTGGTAGCAGGTGACTCTATGGCGATACACCCACGTAAACGTATGTTTGAACTTCTTATGAAATATGCCACAAGCAAAGAAAATATGCAGTCTGTTTTAGATGCCCTAGAAGCACACATGGAAAACAAAATATCTATTTATGACGAATTTATCAGAGATTACCCAAATTCAGCAGAAGTCTTTCAACCCAAGATAGACAAAGCGAGAAAAACAATGAAGCTTTTCCCTCAAATTATCAATGAATACTTTGAATAATAATTTCGCATATTGAATAATACTAAAAGAGAGAAAATCATGTATCAGACAATTAAAAATTTTATAGAAGATAATAAATTTCAAAATTTCATTATGGGGCTTATTATCCTTAATGGTATTACAATGGGGTTTGAAACATCCACGATTTTTGCTACGAAGTACTATACTTTATTTGAGTATTTTAACTTTTTTGTAGTGAGTGTTTTTACCATTGAAATTATTTTACGTATTTATATTAATAGAATAGATTTCTTTAAAGATTCATGGTCTGTATTTGATTTTTTGATTGTTTCTATTTCACTTATCCCAAGTAGTGCAGGGTTTGAGATATTTAGGATACTAAGAGTGCTTAGGCTCTTTAGACTTATT
This sequence comes from Sulfurovum sp., assembly GCA_027062365.1. Lineage (GTDB taxonomy): Bacteria > Campylobacterota > Campylobacteria > Campylobacterales > Sulfurovaceae > Sulfurovum. The sequence goes on along the minus strand of JAMOTK010000030.1, from coordinate 5,132 downwards.
ACTATTGTCCCACAAATGAAAAAAATTATGACAGCATTATTGAGTGTGATACCTGGTATTGCTTCTATCGCAGGGTTATTGACACTTTTTTTCTATATCTTTGCTATCATGGCAACACAGCTTTATGGCGAAAAATTTCCTGAGTGGTTTGGTACTTTAGGAGAATCTTTTTATACTTTGTTTCAAATTATGACTTTGGAGTCATGGTCTATGGGGATTGTCCGTCCTGTGATGGAAGTGTATCCTCTCGCATGGATATTTTTTGTGCCTTTTATCTTTATGGCTACTTTTATTATCGTCAATCTTATTATTGCTATTGTGGTAGACGCCATGAATGAAATGAACAGTAACCATGAAGAAAAAGAAAAAATAGAAGTACTTTCTATAGAAGAGCTACATCATAAAGAGATAGCACATTTGCGTAATGACATCAAAGAACTCAAAGCATTACTTATCAAAGGACAAGCATGATAGTTGGAATAGAAGGACAAATAGAAAAAAAAGAACCCACATTTGTACATCTGAATGTACAAGGACTTATCCATGAAGTACATATATCTATCAATACTTCTCATGCTATTAGCCAAGATAGGGTCAAACTCGTTGTTACACAAGTGATACGTGAAGATGCCAATCTTCTTTTTGGATTTATAGATAACCATGAAAAGAAAATGTTTGATACCGTACTCAAAATCAACGGTGTAGGTCCTAAAGTAGGATTGGCAATATGCTCAACATTTACGCCAAGTACCTTTGCAAAAGTTATTGCTTCTAAAGATGTGAGTATGCTCAAACGTGTCCCAGGTATAGGCCCTAAGGCTGCTAGTCGTATCTTAGTAGAACTAGCAGACTTTATCGTAGATACGGATATGAATAGCATCAGTAGTACAGAGTTAGCTGATGCTATCATGGCACTAGAAAGTTTAGGTTTCAAAAAAGATGCCATCCAAAAAGCATTACAAGGGGCTTCAGGGGATACAAGTAGCCTCGTCAAAGAAGGATTAAAGAAGTTACAAAGATTGTAATGGCTGAGTATGTTTATATACTTTTATCTACTATTATGTTGAAGTTTGTTATGATTTAAGATAAAAAAGGATATTTACTATGTTAAAAAAGATATTAAAGATGCAAATTCTTGGAGTATTGTTGCTAAGTATGAATGTTGTAGCCAATGTAGAGATTGATTGTAATGATTTGATTGGATGTAACAAGAAAACTTGCCATATTAAGAAAGATTTGCAGATTGCTAAAAAAATGGAAAATAGCTCAAGAGTTAAAGGTTTGAAAATTGCATTAGAAAAAGTTAATAAATATTGTACCGATGATAAATTAGCTAAAAACTTAGAAGAAAAAATTGAAGAGAGCAAAAAAGATTTGCAGGAAGATATGGAAAATTATGAAGAATCTGTGAAAGAGAATAGACCTGAAAAAATAGAAAAATATAAAACCAAAATATCTGAAGAAAATAGAAAAATACAAAAACTTGAAGAAGAGTTAAAGGCCTTACAATAGTCTATAGATTTATAAAAACAATGAAGAAGTACATCCTATAATGCCTCCAAAAATACCACCCCATACCACTAGCCACCCTAAATGCTCTTTGATGAATTCTTGTACTAACTCTTTGACCATTTGGGGAGTGAGGTCATCAAGACGTTCTGTGATAAGGGTATCTACAGAATTTATCATGTCATCAGAAAGTGCTGAATGTTGGATGTGATGGTCTAATTGAGCCTTAAAAGAATCAGAAGAGACAATAGAAATTACAGCCGATTTTAGCTTTTTACCAAAAGGTTCACGTAGTCCTTCTAACGCTTCTTCTCCACCAAACATATTGATAGCCCCTCCAAACTTAGATTCCATGACTGTCTTAGAAAGTGCATCAAAAGCAGGAGAAAAATCAGCCCCCTCTACCAAAGGTGCTAAGTCTATCTTTTGCTCTTCTTTAGTAAAAAAATGAGCCAACTGCTCTTTATTAAAAAACTGTTTCATAATCATAGTATGGATAGAAGATTTAAATGTAGCAAAATTCTTTTCTATTACTCCTGAGCCATACAAAAAAGGCACACGATGAAAGAGCATGTGTATCGCTAGTTGATTGGTAATCGCTCCAGAAAGAGCAAAAAGCCCAGTAAAAAGCAATATATCATGATAGGCAGGAGGCACAGCAAAAGACAAAGCAATCAATAAGATAGAGATAATATCAGTGAATAAAGATTTGGACATGGTACACTTTCTGTAGGTTTTTTAAATATAGAGACAATTATGTAAATTATAATATCATATATGTTAGGATATGCTTTATTAAAGGAATTATCTATGAATATGCAAGAAACTATCGCAAAATATAAAGAGGATTTTGATCTCTTTATTACGGCAAATGAAAAACTAGAATATATCTTTGACTTAGGAGATAGACATACACCCCTTCTTGATACAGAAAAAAATGATGCAACCTTTGTACATGGCTGTGCTTCTCCTGCGTGGCTTGTGGGTGAGTGTAGGGATGGTGTCCTGATATTACGTGGAGAGGGTTCGTCTGCTATGGCAAAAGGGATGCTTATCTTACTATTAGATATATTTGGCAATCGTCCAGCAAAAGAAATACTAGACTTTGATGTAGCCACACTACAATCATTGGGTATTATAGAACTGCTTTCACCTGTACGTCAACAAAGCTTAGAAGCTTTTTTGAAAATGGTCTATACCTATGCACAAAAATGTCAAGAACAAGGAGTTTAAGATGGATATACATAATATTAAAGAAGATGATGTACCTACTACATCAGCCGAACTAGAAGCCTATGAGGCTAAGTTTCCTAAAACAATACAAAGCAACATCAATGCTAAAATGTTAGAGGAACGTCAAAAATTTATAGATAAACAACCCTCCGATGGAGAAATGGAAGAAAAAATTGTAGAACATCTCAAACAAATCTATGACCCAGAACTTCCTGTTAATATCTATGACTTGGGGCTTATCTATCGTATAGAGTGTTGGACAAATGAAGTCTCTATGCTTAAAATGTGTAAAATTACGATGACACTTACTTCTGCTACGTGTTCATTTTCACAAGTCATTGTAGATTTGGTCAAAAGTATCGTCAGTCGACAATCTGGACTTGAAAATATAGATGTAGATATTGTCTTTGACCCACCATGGGGACAAGCAAACATGACCGATGAAGCCAAATTAGCGATGGGCTTACTCTAAGTATCAAACTATTATGGTAAAATTCCACGCATATATAGCATTATATAATAAGGAATTCTCTTGTTTAACATTCAAAATTACTCAAAACAAAACATCAAAAATGATGTACTCTCAGGGGCATTGGTTGCAGTAGCACTTGTGCCTGAAGCTATTGCTTTTTCATTTATCGCTGGGGTCTCTCCCGTGGTTGGTCTCTATGGGGCTTTTATTATTGGTCTTATCACTTCTATCTTAGGTGGTAAACCAGGGATGATTTCTGGTGCTACGGGTGCTGTAGCCGTAGTATTTGTAGGATTAGGTCTCTCTGTAGCCCAGATGTATCCAGACTTAGGCAAAGAAGACCTTTCTATCATGATACTCAATTATATCTTACTCACCTCCATCATCGCAGGACTCATACAAATAAGCATTGGGCTTATGAAAATGGGTAAGTTTATCCGTCTTGTTCCTCAACCTGCTCTTTTTGGCTTTGTCAATGGTTTGGCTATCGTCATCGCTTTAGCACAGCTTCCTTTCCTTGCACCTCAAAATATGGAACAGTATCATGGATGGATAGAGATACTCTTCGCCTCATTGAATGAGAATTATATCATGTATATTATTATCCTTATTACGATGTCAACGATGCACTTTTTGCCTAAGTTTTCTAAAGCCGTACCTGCGGGTCTTGTGGCTATTGTGGTGCTGACATTGCTTACGTATTTTATGCACATAGACACCAAAATAGTAGGCGATTTAGCCGACCTTTCTAATGTCTCTATGCCGTCCTTTATTTTGCCTGTAGGAGCATTGTTTACATGGGCTTCGATGGCTATTATCTTACCTACAGCACTCATCGTGGCTCTTGTAGGTTTGATAGAATCACTGCTTACTCTTTCTGTACTCGATGAAATGGGTGGAGAACGTGGTTCTGGTAACCAAGAGTGTATCGCTTTGGGTGTAGGAAATACCACTTCAGGATTATTTGGAGGAATGGCAGGATGTGCAATGATTGGTCAATCAGTGATTAACTTCACATCAGGAGGCTTAGGTCGTCTCTCCTCTTTTACAGCGGCTGTCTTACTCATCATATTGGTAGTGAGTTTCTCTTCAGTGATTGCTGTCATTCCTGTGGCTGTTCTTGTGGGTATTATGTTTATGGTAAGTATCGGTACCTTTGAATTTTCCTCTATCAAACGTATCAAACACATGCCTCGTTCTGATGCCTTTGTACTCATAATCGTAACCATCATCACCGTACTTGAAGACTTAGCAGTAGCTGTCATCGCAGGTATTATCATCTCTGCTCTTGTCTTTGCATGGGAACATGCCAAAATATTTGCACGTACTTCCACCGATGAATATGGCAAAAAGGTTTATGAGTTAGATGGTCCTCTATTTTTTGCTTCAGTTACTTCGTTTAACGAACAATTCACGGTAGAAGATGACCCCGCAGAAGTTATCATAGATTTCAAAAAAGCAAGAGTCATGGACTCATCAGGCTCAGAAGCTATAGACTCTCTTACCGATAAATATAGAAAATTAGGTAAAAAGCTTACCCTAAGACATCTATCAGAAGATTGTAAAAAGACATTACATTCAGCAGGACCATTCTGTACTTACGAAGAAGATGACCCTACATATAAGGTAGCTACAAATGTGTAATGTATGGCTACATTGGTTGGGGTAGACCACTCCAACTTAGAAAAAGACTCAAAAGTATTCTTGGCTTTCAAGTAATACATACGGTAAGAAGACGAGGGTATAATTTTTCGTATTAGAGTAGATTGAAGAAGATTACGTCCTTGTTATTAGGTCATTTTCATACAATTCTAAGCAATAACAAAGCATAACTATGTTTAAAATAAGCCATGAAAATAGATATAAAAGAATTAATAGATATAGAGATGACCCTAGAGATATTAGAAAAGTTACCAGA
>JAMOTK010000029.1 GCA_027062365.1 Sulfurovum sp. | reverse complement strand
GAGAAATGAAATATAGATGGTTTGATTTAAAAGCTTTTTCCTCCTTTGATACACTCTGGATACATGTGAAAAAATTGCTAGATGGCTTTGGCTTGGAATATGACATTAATTTTGGTTAGGTACTTATTAGAAAAAAGTGTAGAGTATTATAGTGGTCTAGCAGAAATTAAACGTATTGAATTTAAGGTATCTTTGGAAAGTACACTTTTTGCTATCCCAGAAGCACAAGTGACTTTGCTCTTTGGAAACTTGATAGGCAATGCGATTAAATACTCTTCTCCTAAATCCAATATTAGTATAATACTTCATGATAGTATATTTAGTATTGAAGATGAAGGTATAGGTATCGAACTCAATCAACAAAAAGAGATTTTTGAGAAATTCAAACGAGGCACAGAATATTCTGGTGGCTTTGGTGTAGGACTCAATATTGTCAAAAGTATTTGTGATGAGTATGCTATCCAAATAGAACTAAACTCTATCCCACAAGAAGGCACTGTCTTTACCCTGCAATTCATATAAAATTCATATAAAACTCACATACTTCTGTTATACTTGTGTACTTTATCTAACGATAATATACACACTTTATACACACAAAGAGTATAAAATACGACAAACAAAGGAGTATATAAATGAAAACAACAACATCAATTAAAACATTGGCTTTTACAATAATTACAGGGACACTTTTTGTAGCATGTGGAGGCTCTTCAAATTCAAATTCAAATGGATATGGAAATGACAATGGATATAGTGGCAGTGGCTCAAATATCCCTTATCTTAGAACCAACCATGCCAATTACTCAGAACATGGTAGCAATAGCACACCAGCACCTACCAAAGATGCCAATGCCAAAAGTATCAATTGGACTATTTCTGCCACGACTGTAGAAGGTGCAACAAAACTAGCAGAACATTTAGCCTTTATGGAAGCGAAACTTCAAGCAGATCAAAACCCAAGAGCCTTTGATAAACTGTTTTTGATGGAAGCCTATATGAAATTCAATAATTATTACTCAACCAACGTAGAACAAAGCAGTACCAATGTCATCGTTAGTAAAAATGCAAATACTAGCTGTGCTTATGATGTTATCTCTGCACACAGTGATGCAGTTAGTGGTGACTTTTTTGCACAAGGTGACATCAATAATGACTATTCAGCCATTGCCGAAGGTATCCTTGCTAGTGCTTCATGTAACGCAGAAAGAGCTTCTATAGAAATGTATATTAGTCAAAGACAACAAACACGAGGAAATAATAACTAAAACATCTCAGTTAAATTACAAGACTTTAGCCAACTCTTTTGGCTAAAGTCTTGGATGTAAATAAAATTTGAGATATACTATGGTAAAATAACCCACTTAACACAAGGAAATCGTATGGCATTTGGAGATATACTTTATATTATTGCTATGTTTTTGTTTACTTTTTTGACTTTTGGTATCATTAAAAATTATTATAAAAACAAGTTTGATGATAAAGGACGTAGAATTGATATGATAGAGGAAGAAGCACCTAAGGACTAAAGCTCTTTTTAACAACTCTTAGATAGAATAATAACTATTATTTTACTAGGACTCTCTATATGACACACGCATTACTTATCGAAATTGGTTTGGAAGAACTTCCTGCTATCCCACTACTTAAAATCGTCAAAAACATAGAAAAATCATGGAAGACTTTGCTCACAGAGTATCATCTTGAAAATGATTTTGAATTTATCTATACACCTAGACGACTTATCCTCAAACATACTGCTATGCCTGAAAGTCAAGAAGATAGTACCGTTGAATTTTTTGGCCCTCCCTTGGCTGTAGGACTAAAAGAGGGTGTAGCTAGTAAAGCAGGAGAAGGTTTTGCTCGTAAGTGTGGTGTGGCTTTTGAGGCACTTGGACGTGGTGAAAAAAACGGCAAAGAAGTACTCTATTTCAAAAAAGAAGAAAAAGGGGCAAAGACAGCATCACTTTTACAAGAGATGTTAGAGAAGTGGTTGGCTTCTATGGCATTTGGTAAGATGATGCGTTGGGGAGATAGAAAAGATGAATTTATCCGTCCTCTTCGATGGCTTCAAGTACGTATGGGTAGTGTGTCTGTAGATGTTACGCTCTTTGGGGTGACTTCTGATACCAAGACGTATGTACACCGTATGGTAAGCTATAGCCCTATAGATGTACCAAGTATTGTAGCGTTTGATGATATTATGCGTGTAGGAGCTGTGATGCTTCAGCCTAAAGATAGAGAGGCTCTTATCTTGGCAGAGTTTGATGCTTTAGAATCAGAGCATGGGGTTATCATCGAAAGGGATAAGGCTTTATTGGCAGAAGTTGTGGCGATTACCGAAAACCCTAAGGCATTATTGGGGAGTTTTGATGCACTCTTTTTGGAGCTTCCTCCTGAAGTGATTATCACTTCTATGAAAGAGCATCAGCGTTATTTCCCTGTATTTGAACATGGTAAACTTAGCAACAAATTTGTGCTAGTCTCCAATGCATATACCGATGACTATAGCAAAGTCATCGCAGGAAACGAACGTGTACTCAAACCTCGTCTAGCAGATGGGCTTTTCTTTTATAAAAACGACTTAAAAAATGGACTCTCTACCGATGGGCTAGAAAAGGTACAGTTTATTGATGGACTAGGCACACTAGCAGACAAGATAGAGAGAGAAAAAAATATCGCTATTCGTCTTCTTGGACTTCAAATGGAAGGTGTAGAAGCACAAACAGGCAAAAGCAATGCTACGTTAGAAAAGCTTATGGACAGAGCTATTACCCTAGCCAAAGCAGACCTCATGTCTGAAATGGTGTATGAATTTACAGAGCTTCAAGGACTCATGGGCTATTACTATGCCAAAGCCTTAGGTGAAGATGAACTGGTGTATACAGCGATTAAAGAGCAGTATATGCCAGTAGGAGAGGGTGCAGAGTTGCCTAGTTCTATCTTCTGTGCTATTGTGGCGATGTCTGTGAAGCTTGACACACTCTTTGGACTCTTTTCTGTAGGCAAGATACCCACAGGCTCTAAAGACCCTTTTGCACTTAGACGTGCAGTTAATGGTATTGTTCGTATCGTGATGGCGTATGATTTGGTCTTTAATATTGATGATATTATTGTGTTACTCAAAGGGGCGTATCAACCCTTTGATACAGTATTACTAAGTGAATTTATCATCGAACGTATCAACAAATCTTTAGATGCAAATCCTTCGGTGATTACAGCAGTTTTAGCCTCTAAAGAAAGAGACATCAATGAGATAGCCAAAAAAGTATCAGCACTAAATACAATTGTGTCAGAAGATACCTTTAAAGAACAATTTTCTACGTTTAAACGTGTAGCCAATATCTCTAAAGATGTAGATTTAGATGGAGATTTACATATAGACATCACACTTTTCAAAGAAGATGAAGAGATTAGCCTATACAATGCCTATGAAAAAGTGATTAATCAAGAGTACAAAGACTATGATACTAAATTAGAAGCACTCTTTGGACTAAAACGTGAACTAGATGCTTACTTTGATGGTGTGATGGTAAATAGCGATGAAGAAGCCCTAAAAACCAATAGACTTCACACCATAGCATCTATTTACAAAACATTTAAAGATATAGCTGATATTAAAGAAATTACGGTTTAGTAGATGAAAATAAAAGGTATTAGTCTGTGTATATTTTCTTTGTTATTTTTAGGATGTAGTCACTCTCCTACACTAGAAGATACTGTATCTAACACCCAAATCACAGGAGAAGTAGTGATGTATGGGCAAAGAAGTTTTTAAAAATATGTTAAGTTTACTATGCTATTATATGTAAAATAACACATATAATAGGATGTAACATGGTAGCATATACAAGAGATGAAATTATATCAGTATCAGATTTAGCACGAAATCTATCAACATCATTGGCTAGTTTATTGAACTATTCTAAAGACAAATTGGCTATTTCAAAAAACAATAAATTAGAAGCTGTGATTATTCCTATAGAGGAGTATGAGCGAATGAAAGAGGCTTATGAATATGTTGAAAATATGGAGATAGCTCGGATTGTTGAGGAGAGAAGTTCAACACCTAGAGCAGAGTATTTAACATTAGAAGGTTTGGCTAAAAAAAGAGGAATTAATTTAGATGAATTATAAACTTATTTTACACCCTAATGTTTATAAAGACTTAAAATCTCTTTCTACAACCCAAGAAACATTGGTTTTTAAGCAATTTAAAAAGCTTGTAAAGTCTCCTGAACTTGGTAAACCTTTAGGTCATAAAGCTGGGTTTAATTTGAGTGGTTGCAAAAAAATGTATGTGGATAAAAAGAAAATACGGATTGTTTATCGCATTATTAATGATGAAATCATAGTAGAAGTTATCGTGGTTGGAAAGCGTGATGATATGAAAGTTTATGCAGAGGCTAGTGAGAGATTAAATTAGATATACTACTATATGTATAGATATATACATATAGATGAGTCGTTACATATAAAGCTTTTAATCCTCAAAGTGTATCTTCTGCTTTTAAAAATACCTTTTCAAAGTCAGATTTGATGCGTTCTTGGTGTCTGCTGTCTTTGATGGTGTCGATGAGGGTATTGGCAAAGGCTAGGACGAGTATTTTTCTGGCTTCGCTATAGCTTATCCCACGGCTTTGTAGATAAAAAAGTTGTTTTTCGTCTAATTGTCCTGTAGTCGCTCCATGAGAGGCTTCTAGTTCATCTATGTCTATTTCTAATTGAGGTTTTGCAATCATATAGGCATTTTTATGTAAGAGTATGGCTTTAGAATTTTGTGAAGCTTTGGTATACCTAGCTGTAGGTTTGACCGTGATGAGTGCATCAAATATTCCTCTAGCATGACCATCTAAGATTGTTTTGGCTTCTTGCTTGGATTGTGAATGTTCTCCACGGTGTACGATTTGACTGATGATGCCACGTTTGGACGCTGCATTGAGATAGAGTAAATGTCCTGCGTCTATATAGGCATGGGTGTCAAGCTCTACTTTGAGAAGCTGTAAGGCTTGGTCTCCTCCGATGTCAAAGCTTTTGAGTATCGCATGGGCATTTTTGCCTACATTTACCTTGTGTGAGGCTATCATGCTATAGCGATGGTCTTGCATACTTTGCATCTTGACTACACGTAGGGTAGAGTCTTGTGCAATGTGCATATCATAGCCATAGAGTACCAAAGTATTTTCTATATCCTCGGTGATAAAGCTTTCATAAAGGGTGGCATGACGGTTGGCTTGATTATAGAGTACGATACGGTAGGCTATGAGCGTATTGCTTTGCGTATAGCGATGGACTATCTCTAACTGTGCATCTCCATCTACTTCTATCTTGATGGTTATAGGAGAGAGTAAATGCCCTAGATAGTAGAGTGGATCAAAATGCTCTTTGTCTATCACTTCACATGCTTCATAGTAAATACGCATACCCTCAGGTGCAGAGGTTACCACGCCATCTACTATCTCTATCGTATCAGCAGGGTGAATGGTTTTGGGTACATATTCAAGTGTTTGGTAGCTAGGAGATAAAAGTTTTTCTATATCAAAGTAACGGTAGCTTTCACTCTTTTTATCAGGCAGTCCCAAAGAGATAAACTTCTCTACTATGTTTGCTCTATTTTTAATATTTAAAAGGTTTTGTACCTCTTGTGAATTTTTATCTTTTAAGTCTGTGAGCTTCATTATGCTTCCTCTATTGCATCATAACCATCTGCTTCTAGTTTTGCGACCAGCTCTGCTCCTGCTGTTTTGATGATACGCCCCTCTTTGAGTACATGGATATAGTCTGGTTTTATATAGTCTAAGATACGGCTATAGTGGGTAATTACAAGAAAGGTACGTTTGCCGTCTTTCATCTTGTTTATCCCCTCTGATACGGCTCTAAGTGCATCAATATCTAGCCCAGAATCTATCTCATCTAATATGATAACATCAGGCTCTAAGATAAGCATTTGTAGTATTTCATTGCGTTTTTTCTCTCCACCAGAGAAGCCCTCATTGAGTGAACGGCTTATCATATCTGATTTCATACCGAGCATCTCCAAATGGCTTTTCATCAGACGCAAAAAATCAGCAGCGTTTAGTGCTTCTTTGCCTTCATGTTTACGCTTGGCATTGAGTGCTGTTCGCAAAAAATATGCATTGTTAACCCCAGGGATTTCGACAGGATGTTGAAAAGATAAGAAGATACCCTCTAAGGCTCTCTCTTGAGCGTCCATGTCATTGATGACTTTGCCTTTATAGAGTATCTTCCCACCTGTAATCTTTACATCATAGTGACCTACCAATGCTTTGGATAGGGTAGATTTACCTGCACCATTGGGTCCCATAATGGCATGAACCTTTCCTGCTTCTAATTCTAAATTTAAGCCTTTTAGTATCTGTTTGTCACCGATAGTTGCTTGTAAATTCTCTATTTTCATCATACTCATCCTACACTTCCTTCTAATGTTAATTCTAATAATGCTTTGGCTTCAACAGCATACTCCATAGGGAGTTGGCTAAAGACTTGCTTACAAAAGCCATGTACTATCATAGATACGGCATCTTCTTCCCCAATCCCTCTTTGTTGTAGATAAAAAAGTTGCTCATCACTTATCTTAGAAGTGGTTGCTTCATGTTCTATCTGCCCTTGTGTCTCTTTAGATTCGAGATAAGGAAAGGTATGCGCCCCACAACGAGAGCCTATCAGCAATGAATCACACTCCGAGTAGTTTCTAGCCCCTGTGGCATGAGAGCCTATCTTGACCAATCCTCTATAGGTATTTTGACCTTTCATGGCTGATATACCTTTGGAGATAATCGTTGATGAGGTATTTTTACCTATATGTATCATCTTTGTACCAGTGTCAGCTTGTTGGGCTAGGGTGGTCACTGCTACAGAATAAAACTCTCCCACAGAATTGTCTCCCTTTAAGATACAAGAAGGATACTTCCATGTGATAGCAGACCCAGTTTCTACTTGTGTCCATGAAACTTTGGCATTTTCACCTTCACAAATCGCACGTTTGGTGACAAAGTTGTAGATACCACCCTTGCCATTTTCATCCCCTGGGTACCAGTTTTGTATGGTAGAGTATTTGATTTCAGCATCTTTGAGGATGACTAGCTCTACCACAGCAGCATGAAGCTGATGCTCATCACGAGTAGGTGCAGAACAGCCTTCATTATAGGAGACATACGAGCCTTCATCTGCGATGATAAGTGTTCGCTCAAATTGTCCTGTATTGATAGCATTAATCCTAAAATAGGTACTAAGCTCCATCGGACAACGCACACCTTTTGGTATATAGACAAATGTTCCATCGGTAAATACAGCAGAGTTAAGGGTAGCAAAAAAATTGTCTGTCATAGGCACAACAGAAAACATATATTTTTTTACCAATTCAGGATAGTCACGTATGGCATCAGAGATAGAACAAAAAATTACGCCATGCTTTTTGAGTTCTTCGGAGTACGTGGTCGTCACCGATACCGAATCGATCACAGCATCTACAGCCACCTTAACCCCTGCTAATTGTTTTTGTTCTTCTAGTGAGATACCGAGCTTTTCATAGGCTTCTAATATCTTGGGGTCTACTTCATCGAGGCTATCTATACCTTCTTTAGGTGCAGAAAAATAGGAGATAGATTGATAGTCTATCGGCTCGTATTCTAGCTTAGCCCAATGAGGCTCTGTCATGCTTTCCCATTTTTGGAGTGCTTTGAGTCTAAGCGTTAGCATCCACTCTGGCTCTTTCTTTTTAGCAGATATAAATGCAATAGTCTGTGCATCAAGCCCAGCTTCTATCGTCTCATTTTCAATATCTATCTCAAAGCCTAGTGCATATTCGCCTGAAACAGCTTGAGATAATCCTTCATTTGCCATACTTTATCCTTATTCGGAGTTATATTGTCTTATTTAAGTTATAGCACAAAATAAGTAAGCCGTCAAGGGTCTAAATCAAGATTTTAAAAATATAATGCGTATTTAGACAAATGGTGGCAGAAATTGGCTATTGAAATTTGAAGATGATGGCTTTAGCCTCGTCAACGGCTAAGCTGAATATCATATATCTAAAGTCTTACAAGACATCTATACTCTACTACACACATACTACACCTCCAATCTATTATACTGTTAGAGTAATTAAAAATACTATTTAAGGAAGTATAATATGAAATGTAAAAATGTATATTTAGAATTTTTGAGACTCACTGAGTATCTACAGTCTTTAGGGCTGTTGTTGGCTAGAATTGCTGTGGGGTATGGGTTTTATGAACCTGCTATGATGAAGTGGAAAGATATAGGTTCTGTAGCAGAGTGGTTTGGGTCTATGGGGATTCCTCTTCCTTTGCTTCATGCTTATCTAGCAGCGACTACAGAGATAGTGGGTGTGGTCTTTTTGATACTAGGATTTATGACACGTCTTATCTCTATACCTTTAATCGTGATTATGATAGTAGCAATATTTACAGTACACCTCTCTAATGGCTTCTCAGCAGGATCAAATGGGTTTGAGATACCGTTGTATTATATGTTATTTTTACTTATTTTTCTTTCTCATGGGGCAGGTAAATTTAGTCTTGATTCTTTACTTTTTTCAAATAAAGAGTAATCTATGAAGGAATTATTTGCATTTAGTCACAATTTAGGAGAGTATGACTTTCCTATCCTTTGGTTTTTATTGGAATCTTTTCTCATTCTTTTGGTGGTTGTTGCTATTTTTACTTTTATCTATGATAAGTATATCCAACGCCATGATCAACTTTTGATTAATTATCCTTTGGTCATACCTTTCTACACAACTCAAAGTTCCATACCCATCATATCCCCGATTTGTTCTTTAAAGGTAAAAAGTGATTCAACATCGTAAATACTTAAAACATTCATCATCTTCATAAAAAACCAAAGACC
>JAMOTK010000028.1 GCA_027062365.1 Sulfurovum sp. | reverse complement strand
TTTGTACTCTGCACTATATACTTTTCTTTTCTTGCTCATCTTATACCCCTTATATTATGTTCTTATTTTACACTTTTATAATTAAATTATTTTTTTGTTGGTTCTTTTTATGGGGTACATTATACTATGCTAAAACCAACATATCGCCCTGGGGTGAGGCTGTAATCGTTTTCTTTTATCTCGTCTAGTGTGGCAATTTTACAAAGCCCTTCTACATCTTGATACTCTCCATCAGGAAAATAGCTTTCTAGGTCTTCCCAATCTTTTAGTAGTTGTTTAAACTCTTTTATAGGTTCTTCTTTTTGCTCGGTGTAGATATTTTGGGCATATTTTAAAAGTGATAAATCTGATTTAATCTTTTTTAATTCTTCTTTTACCTCTGTTGCTTTAGATGTTTTGGCTTTGATACTTTTGTTTATCGTTTCTATACGGCTTTCTATGGTTGCTATATTTTGTGAAACACTAGGCATAGGATTTTCAAAATGTGTTAATAGTTCTTGCCATTTTTGTTTTTGGGTGTAAATCTCTTTATTATAGATTTTCATCTTGATAGTCTCATCAACTTTTAAAATAGCTGTATGATAGACTTCAACAAAATCATTTAATTCTATGGCTATGATTTGTAAGGCTTCTTGATGTTGTGTTTTGGCTTTGGCTATGGGGTCTTTTTCGTTTCTATAAGATTCTAATATGGCTTTTAAATTGCTTAGTTGTCCTTGTGAGAAATCGTTAATTGTTTGATTGACGACTCTAAAGGTATTTCTAGCATCTATCATCAAAATACTATCTTTGTCTTTTTTGGCTTTGTTGAAAAACCATACATGACAAGGTAAAGAACGCGTATAAAAAAAGTTGTTTCCAACACTTACAATGGCTTCTACATCTCCCGTTTCTATAAGCTTTTGGCGAATGGCTTTTTCTGTATTTCCTGCGTCTGTTGCCGAAGAAGCCATTACAAACCCTGCTCTTCCTTTTTCGTTGAGAAAAGAGTGGAAATATTGAACCCAAAGATAGTTTCCATTGTCATTTTTGGGCAGACCAAAAGGTAGACGCTCATCTATTTTGAGGAATTTATTATTTTTATCTATTTTTTTGACATTAAAAGGAGGATTTGCCATAACAAAATCACATCTGTTTGTGAGATTGTGAGGATTACTATAAAAAGAGTTTGCTTCGATGATTTTGCCCTCTAATCCGTGAATGGCAAGGTTCATCTTGGCTAATTTTGTATTATTGCTTTTTAGCTCTGTTCCATAAACGGTAATCGCTTCATTGACAGATTTGTTTGAATGCTCTTTGACAAAGTGTCCCGTTTGAACAAACATACCACCACTTCCACAAGCAGGGTCGTGGATAATACCGTGGTTTGGTTCTATAAAATTGACAATCAAGCCCACCAAAGAAGGAGGTGTAAAAAACTCTCCCCCCTCTTGAGCTCCTGCTCCACTCATAGAAAACTTCATCAAAAAATATTCATAAATACGACCAAAAGCATCACCTGTAATAGACTTTACAGCTTCTGTATTAAACGCCCTAATCAAATCACGCAAGAGATTGGCATCTAGTTCATGATAATTTCTAGGTAAATTTCCTTCTAAATCTTCATAATCTTCTTCTACCAAACGCATCGCTTCATTTACGGCTTCATTTATATCCTCTCCCTCTGGAAGATTGGCTAAATAATCATATTTGGATTTTTCTTGTAGATAAATAGCCCCCTCACCCAAAAAGTCGTCTTTGCTGATGTCTCTTTTTTTGTTTGTGCGTGGATTAATAGGGAGGTTTTTTTCTATAACCTTGAGTGCTTCATCAAAACGGTTACCTGCAAAACGCAATAAAATCAATCCCAAAACGGGGTCTTTATATTCACTCGCAGTGAGTTTTGAATTGGCTCGTAAATTATCGGCTGTTGCCCATAACTCTTTTTCTAGTGCTTTTATCTGTTGATTGGTCATAGATATATTCCTTGAAAATTTCTAAAACATTATAGTATAAGAAGACTTTACTCCGACTCCATATAACTAAGCTTCAACCCCTCATCTGTCATTATAAATCCTGATATGTTGATTTTGCCTTGATGGACTAAAAAACTAAGTGTTGCAAAACAAGCCCAAAGAACATTAGAACGTGATTATATCAAAATTATCTAATGAGGCTTAGTATCCATCCATTTATAAGTATGAATACACTTATTTAATTTCTTATCAAATGTTAATATTTCATCTTGATGAGAATAAGCACACAATAAACAATCTACAAAATCTAAGTTCTTAGTTTTAAATAGTTCTAATGTATGTGTTATCACTTTCATATTAGATACAGAGATATTATTAAAATTTATCAGTGCTAAGAGTTGGTTTGAAATTTCTATTTTTGAAATTTTATACACTCCAGATAGAACATAAACAACTTCTGCCAATATTTCATTGGAAATAAATACATTTTTTGATATTAAAATTTCTTCAGCAATTTCTGCCATTTCAATATTGTCATTCATAAAATATCTAATAATATAATTTGTATCTATTCTAATCATCTCGTTTAAACTTATCTAAAATATGATTTTTCCAAGCATTATCTTCTAAATGATTTTTTGAATTATCTTGATATTGATTAAAAACACCTCTTAATGATTGATGCTTTTTTTCTTCTACATTTTGAATGGTTTCTTTTTCATCAAGAGGAAACATTATAAATTCAATCTCTCTATCTATATAGCTAGTTGGTATATCAATAGTCAAACTTGTATATTGTGGTCGTATCACTTCTCGTATCATTCAAAATCCTTTATTTTAATTTTATCTCATTTATGATTAATAAAGGTCTAAGTGTGACAAAACAAACCCAAAGAACATTAGAACGTGATTATATCAAAATTATCTAATGAGGCTTAGTATCCATCCATTTATAAGTAGTAAGATAAAGCCAAAAAGTAACATACTCATGACATAATACAATGACATTTTAGACTGTATAATACTCAAAAATTTATCATAGCCTACCTCTTTGACCGTGAGTATAAAGAGTACCCACCCCCCAATGCTACCTGCCAATGCCAATCCCATAGCCCCCATAGAATCCATGAGTAACAAAGATGCCACGATATTGACCACAACCGAAATCGTGGCAATCATCGCAGCCTTTCCTTGACGATACGAAGCATATAAAAAGAGTGAAAAAAGCTTACTCAGTCCCAAGGGCAGAAGTCCTAACATAAACATACTCAACACTTGTGCTGTCTGTGCTGTCTGTATCTGTGTAAATTGACCTCTCTCAAAGAGTAGCCAAATAATAGGCTCGGCTAATATCGCACCTCCGAGTGTCGCCATCGTGAGCAAAAAGCTAAGTAACCAAAAGCCTTTGGAAAGGTTTAAATACGCTTCTTTTTCTTGTCCATTTTTTAATGCTTTAGAGATAGTAGGAAAGAGTGCCGTAGCCGTAGCGATAGCAAAAAGAGCCAAAGGAAGTTGGAAAAGCCTTTGTGCATAGGCAAGATATGATACTGACCCAGTGACCAAAAAAGAAGCCAAAATCGTACCCACAAAGCTATTAATCTGTAAACTAGACCCACCCCACACAGCAGGGATAAACAAAGAAGTAAACTTCTTTTTCTCTGCTTTAATGTCTCGTGTTTTACGGTACTGCCACCCTGCACACAAAAGCCTAGAGAGTTTGAGTCGAAACAGTGCAATCAGATGTACCAACACTTGCAATGCTCCACCTACCAACACAGAGACACTCAAAGCATACGCAATAGTCTTTGGGTCATCTTTCATAAAAAGTAAAAGAGCCACAATCATCGCCATATTCAAAAGTACAGAAGAGAGAGCCGTCGTAGCAAAATGCTCTTTGTATTGTAAAAGTGTGGCAATAAAGGTCACGATAAAGATAAGATACAAGTACCAAAAGTTGATAGCCGTCAAAGGTGCAGTATCGCTAATACGCTGTGCATCCCAACCCATCGCTTGGAGCTTGGTAATCCACTCAGGATAAAAGCTCACCACCAAAGAACCAAATACAATAAAAAGAGAAAACCTCAAAAAGATAGCTGTAGAAAATACACTTTTATTTGCAGATGCCACAAAAGACGGCATAAAAGCCTGAGTAAAAGCCCCCTCAGCAAAAATATTCCTAAACAAATTGGGCAAACGATTGGCAAGGAAAAATATATCACTCCAATACCCAGCCCCCAAAACAGAAGCCATAATAAGGTCACGCAAAAAACCCACAATCCGAGAAAGCAGTATGCCAAAACTATTGGTAAATATTGATTTTAATTTCATATAGAACCACCTTTACTTAGCAATACTCTCTAAATGCTTTGCAAAGTCTTCTGGGGGGATAAATCCTGTGAGGCTTTTTTCTGGTATATATTGATTGTTTGTATCAAAAAAGATGATATTGGGTGTACCAAAGAGGTCAAACTTTTTGAGTAAAGCTTTGTCTTCATCGCTGTTGGCTGTGAGGTCTACTTTGATGAAAGTAAAGTTTTTAAGTTGGGCTTGGACTTTGGCATCTGGGAATGTAATCTCTTCGAGTTCTGTACATGCTGTACATGAATCTTTACCAAAATCTACTACTACAAGCTTATCTGATGCTTTGACTTCTTTCATGAGTCGTTCTATACTATACCCCAGATGGGTACTTTTGTCTGTTTGAGTAGAAGAGGTGTTTACCCGTACGGTTGCTTGGGTAAATTTTTCAAAAGGACGTATAAATGAGGTAGAACCACTAATTGCTCCGATAAATAAAGACGCTCCATAAAGCATAAAGGTCATACCAAGAAGCTTAAACAATCTCATCGCACCTTCACCATCTTTGTGTCCAAATACATCCATATATATGGCTATTCCCATAAAGAGTAATGCCCATAATGCCATAGTAAAACCAGCAGGTAAAATACGAGAAAGCATAAAGATAGCAAGAGCCAACATCATCACCCCAAAGACTTGTGATACACGTGTCATCCATCCACCAGGACGTGGCATAAATTTACCTGCACCTAATCCTACCAAAAGAAGAGGCATACCCATACCCATACTCATCACAAAAAGAGCCGCTCCACCTAGCAGTGCATCCCCTGTATGAGAAATGAATATTACAGCCCCAGAGATAGGAGCAGCCGTACATGGTCCTACAATGAGTGCTGATAATGCACCCATGATAATCGTACCTAACATCCCTCCTTTACCTTGAGCATTATCACTTACTTTGGTAAGTTTAGATTGCCATGAAGAAGGAAGACCTATCTCAAAGTAGCCAAACAAAGACAATGCCAATGCTATAAATACCCCTGAAAAGATAGTCAATACCCATGGGTTTTGCATCGCTGATTGTAAATCTGCACCTAAAAGCCCTGCGATAAGTCCTACAAGTGTATAGGTCAATGCCATTGCCAATACATAGGTCAATGAAGTAAAGAATGCTTGGGACATGCTAGGTTTATCCTGAGTACTTTGCTGAGAGATAATGATAGAAGACAAGATAGGAATCATAGGAAAAATACAAGGGGTTAAAGAGAGCAGTAAACCAAAGATAAAGAAGATAAAAAGAACAAAAAGTGAACTTTCATTGACCAATACATCTACAATTTTTGCAGCATTTCCTTCTTTGATAAGTTGTTTTATCTTATCAAAAGTACCTGCTTCTTTCCCTTTAAAAGTAAAACTCTTTTTAATAGGCTGATAACAAATCCCCGCATCCGAACACCCTTGAAACTCTATTTCTAAAGTATATTCTCCAATGATTGTTTCTTCTATCATCGAGGTAGGAATAGTGACACTTAATGTTTTATCATAGACATTATCTCCATCAAAGGTATGAGGCGTAGGCTTTTCTACTTTCAATAAAAGTATTTGAGGAGAGACAATTTTATAATGTAAAGAATCTTCATAGATATGGATTTTGTCTGCCATAACTATCTTGGTCTCAATCATATCATCTTTTAATACAGCTGTAGTTTGAAATGCTTCATCTGGAGATAAAAACTTTTGTTTTTGTAAGGCACTACTGAACCCAGCAAAGACAAAGGTATGTGCTAAGACCGTCACGAGAAGTAACTTTTTGATTAAATTATTCATTTTTTCTCTTTTCTATAAAAATTTATTGTATTCTATACTACAGTTTGTGTATAAACAGTGTAATAGTAACTTAAAGTGCGTTAGCACTATGTTAATAAAATGATAAAAGGCATCGAAATGGCAAATCATCTCAAAAATGAACACTCCCCTTATTTACAGCAACACGCTGATAATCCTGTTGATTGGTATCCATGGGGAGAAGAAGCCTTTGCAAAAGCACGTAAAGAAAACAAGGCTATCTTTCTCTCTATAGGGTATAGCTCTTGTCACTGGTGTCATGTGATGGAACATGAATCTTTTGAGGATGATGCCACAGCAAAGATACTCAATACCCATTTCATCGCTATCAAAGTCGACCGTGAAGAGCGTCCTGATATAGACAAGCACTTTCAAGCTATCTATCAGCTCATGAACCAACGCCCAGGAGGATGGCCTACATCTATCTTCTTGACACAAGAGCAAAAACCTTTTTATTCTGCTACGTATATACCCGATGAACCACGTTATGGGATGATGTCATTTTCTTCTTTGTTAGAAGTTATCTCAGATAAGTATAGTAAAGAAAAAGATTTACTAACAGAAAAAGCCGATGAAATCTTACGCTTTTTAAACCCAGATGAAGACAAAATACAAGCAACCAAACTTGACCTTAGTATCATTAAACGTCTCTCCGAGCAATCGACTCAACTTTTTGACCATAAATATGGAGGCTTTAACAAAGCACCCAAGTTTCCACAAGCCTCTATGCTAGACTTACTGTTGGATGTCTATCGTCTCACAGGAGAAAAAGAGACACTAAACATGGCACTATTCACGCTCTCTTCCATGGCAAAAGGAGGGTTACGAGACTTGGTTGATGGTGGGTTTTGTCGTTATTCTACCGATGATGAATGGCTTGTACCTCACTTTGAAAAGATGACCTATGACAATGCCCTACTCTCAGAGGTCTATCTCAAAGCATATCATGTCAGTGGAAATGTATTTTATAAAAATGTTGCCTTTGAAACTTTAGACTTTATGTTAGAGAAGATGTATCAAGATGGCTTGTTTTATTCGGCTTCAGATGCTGATACAGAGGGAGTAGAAGGCAAATACTTTATCTACGACTATGACAAAGCCATCAAGTCTTTTGAAAAAGCTGGGATTCCTAGCAACGCCCATAAGGCATTGGCAAAAGCACTTCACATCACAGAAGCAGGAAATTTTGAGTTTAAAAATATTATTCGTTTAGATGACCCTAGCCATATCACTATCCCTTACTACACAGAAGCAATCCAAGCTTTAGCCAAAAGACGAAAAAAGCGTACCTATCCTTTTATAGATAAAAAAGTATTGGTTTCATGGAATGCCATGATGATAAAATCACTTTTCAAAGCCAGTCGTACAGACAAAAAGTATCTCGCCCCTGCGATTAAATCCCTTGATGCTCTTTTGCAAAGTATGTATATCAATTCTGAGCTTTACCACGCTACCCTTATCACGAAAGCCCCTAAAATCAAAGCCTTTTTAGAAGACTATGCCTACCTAGCTGATGCCCTCATAGAAGCCTACCAAAGTACCCTTAATGAAGTCTATCTCATCACAGCTACCAAACTTACCAACACTGCCATAGAAAAATACTTCGACAAAGGCAAATGGAAATTCTCTCGTGGTGAATTTGAAACCAATGCAGACATCTATGATAGCTCCTACCCTTCTTCGGTAGCAACCATACTTAATGTACTCTTTTCTATCTCATCGCTAGTCGATGTGGTATACAAAAAATTTGTCTTCAAGACCTTAGAAGTCTATTCTTATGATGTCATGCGTCAACCTCTCTCTACCCCTCGCATGACTCGCATGGTGATACGCTACCTCAAAGATGATGTCATCATCAAAGCCACAGAAGCAAAACTAAAAGCACACATCACAGACCTAGACACCCTCCCCAACCCTTTTAGCTACCTCAAAAACGATAGCAATGATGGCTATATGTTGTGCAATAGCAGTGCCTGTTTCGGTCATGAAAAAGAGTTTTCTCAAATTGTAGAAATAATGGAAAAACGCCAATAATTTTACGAGTTCGATGGCTTTAGCTGTCGGATACATTTAGTGTATATTAACATAAAATAGCTAAACTAGGATTTTAAAGATTTTCAGAAGTTATATCTTGTGTCATCAAGGATGATAGAAGATATAACCGTAAAAAGTTATGAAATAATACCTAAGGATTTAAAATATGAATAAAATTACTACATTGTCATTATCATCAATGGCTATACTTTTTTTAGCTACAAGTACTGCTAGTTACGCAGAAAATGTGAAGACTCATACTTCTTTGCATAAAGCCCACTGGGGGTATCAAGGTGATGTTGGTCCAAGCCATTGGTCTGCCATAAATGAAAAGTTTTCGATGTGTGGTAAAGGTAAAATGCAAACACCTATCAATATCATCGCCACAGAAGATAAAGACCTCACTCCTTTAGCATTAAGTTATACAACAGCGTCTAACGATGTAATTAATAATGGTCATACGGTTCAAGTCAATATTAAAAGTGGTAGTACATTAACCATTGACAATAATATATATGAATTAAAACAATTTCATTTCCATACGCCAAGTGAAAACAATATCAACGGCACATCGTATCCTCTTGAAGCACACTTTGTACATGCAACAAAAGAAGGTAACCTTGCTGTGGTAGCTGTGATGTTTAAAGAGGGTAAATCCAATCCAATTATAGAAAAAATTTGGAATAAATTTCCACTTGAAGAAAACAAAGCTGTATCTATAGAGTTGAGCAGTGCTGATATACAAGCTATCATGCCATCAGATAAAGACTATTATAAATTTATGGGTTCATTGACCACTCCTCCATGTAGTGAAAATGTTAAATGGAATGTCTATAAAACACAAATGAGTATATCCAAAAATCAAGTTCAAAAATTTTATGATATTTTTGGTCATGCAAACAATAGACCATTACAAGATACGCACAAGAGAACAATCGTAGAATAGATGTACAAAGCAGGAGAGGCTTAAGTATCTTAGTTCCTCTCCTTTATTGCATTGAGTACATAGCTACTAAGAGCTATAAACCCCTAAAGCGATTGCTTGACCCAACTTTGTAATCTACTTGCACTCAATGCTCCACTTAGTCTATCTACCTCTTTGCCATTTTTGAAGAGGATGATGGTGGGGATACTTTCTATACGATACTGTCCTCCTAGTGTTTGTTCCTCTTGGGTATTGACTTTTAGAAATTGGGATTGAAGAGACATCGCTTTTGAGGCTTCTTTAAATGCAGGTGCCATTTGCAAACAAGGACCACACCACGGAGCCCAAAAATCTACCACCACAGGGATGTCAGAATTAGCCAAAAATGTACCTAGTGTATCGCTATTGACTTCGGTAGGGTCAGCATGAAGTAGTGAGTTTTTACACTCTCCACAGTTGGCTTTAGCATAAGACTCTTTTTTGGGAATACGATTTACTTTGAGACAATGTGGGCATACGACGTTAATATTCATAATAAAATTCTCCATTTTAGATTAGTTTTTAGTTTCTTAGGTATTATAGCAAATAAAGTAAATATAAATTAAATAGGAACAATCATGGCAAAACAAGAATTAATCGTAGGTGGTGGGTGTTTTTG
The DNA here is from genome assembly GCA_027062365.1 of Sulfurovum sp. Lineage (GTDB taxonomy): Bacteria > Campylobacterota > Campylobacteria > Campylobacterales > Sulfurovaceae > Sulfurovum. The sequence goes on along the minus strand of JAMOTK010000028.1, from coordinate 34,278 downwards.
GTGTACCGAAGCAGTATTTGAACTACTCAAAGGGGTAAGCGATGTAGAAAGTGGCTATGCAAATGGTCATGTAACTCAGCCAACCTACAGAGATATATGTACAGGAGAATCAGGTCATGCCGAAGTCATTAAAATCACTTATGATGATAGTATCATTACCTCAGACACCCTACTGGACATTTTCTTTGTAGTACACAACCCTACAACTCTCAACCAACAAGGGGCAGATAGAGGCACACAATATCGCTCAACTATCCTTTATACCGATGAAGAGACCTTAGAAGTAGCCCAAGCCTCATTAGAATCAGCACAAAAAGACTATAACGATAAAATCGTCACAACAATAGAACCTTTAGAGTGCTACTACACAGCCGAAGCCTACCATCAAGACTACTACAAGTACAACCAAACCCAAGGCTATTGTCTAGCAGTTATCCCACCAAAACTAGCCAAATTACGTGCTAAATTTGGAAGAGAAATTGCTTAGAATCTCTTTTGCATATCTTCTTTGAGTGTTTCCAAAAACTCCAAGATATGCTCTTGAAAGCGTCTATCGTCTTCATCTTTTGTACACGCATAGAGTTCTCTTAGCATTGGTATATCTATCTTGTTGACATAACGTGGGACTACTTTACTTTCTTTTTCTACAAGCTGGATGAGATGATTGAAATTTAGACCATTGTTGGTAATAATCTTCGTATGATACTCATAAACAGTATCAATAAGAATTTCGGCACGTTCGCTATCATTACCATAAATACTATGGGCTATCTCTTCGAGTTTTTGCTTTTCACATTCACAGATTTCTCCATTGGCAGAGACCATCAATGTCAAGATTTTGGCTCTATATTCCATAGAGCTATGATGATAAACCAAAATCTCTCTAAACATTTTTTTTACAGTACGTTTTATATTTTTAAACACACCCTATCCTTAATTTAAAAATTTTATACTATTACGATATTTTAACAAAAGTATACACTAATTACACCAAAACAACAACATATTGCCTATATAGCAGACTCAAATGCTAGTCTTTATATGTGTAGTCTATCAAGTCTAAAAGAGATAAGGTATACAATACACCATAGTTTTATAAAAATAGTGAATGATTTTATATTTAAATGTTATCATTATCCATGACTTATACAAAACTATCAATACATATAAAAGACAAACCACCCTACTTCATCGGTTCTCAAATCCGTGGTGCATTTGGATATGCACTTAAAAAAGTGACCTGTATCAACCCATCATACAAATGTGAAGGATGCTTTGCACAAGCTACTTGTTTGTATTATGAATTTTATGAAGAAAAAAATAGACCCCATAAATATAGGTTTGACTTTGGATTAGGTAAAGAGTTTTATGACTTTAGTCTATACCTATTTGATGATGCAACTAACAAACTACCCTATGCCATCTCGGCTCTACAGATGATGTTAACTCAAATTGGTTTAGGTAAAGAGAGAAGTACCTACAAGGAGTTTGACATGTATATAGATGACAAGCTTATAAATGCAGACAATAATATTCAAATACCAAAAAACAGCATAAAAACCCTCCAAATAGTCAAAATATGTCAAGATATAAAGCTACACTTCAAAACACCATTAAGAGTAAAGAAAAACAATAGGCTTATACGAGATGACAACATAGAGCTTAAAGATATAGTAAACTCCATATACAAAAGACAGATGCAACTACTTGGGCTTGGCTACAAGAGATTTCCCTATATAATAGAGGGACAGATAGTGAGTAGAAACCTCAAATACAAGGAGCTAACACGCATGAGTAACCGACAAAAAAGCACAATGAACCTAGGAGGCATCATGGGAACGATAGAGATAAGAGGGTTAAATCAAGAGAGTTATAGGCTCTTAAAATTAGGCGAACTCATAGGCGTAGGTAAGCAGACGGTGTTTGGACTTGGGAAGATGGAAGTGGAGGGGTTGGGATGAAAATAGAACATATATTTAACATAGTAAAAACAGGAAATAAAAAATCATTAATAGATACACAACCTTTTGAGATTGATTATTTTACTTTAAAGAATTATAATAATTATGAAGACCATAGTTTAGATAATGATTTTTCAAGAAAATATTATCATTCTTTAGTTCCTTTAGAAGAAAGAAAAATTATTTCTAAATATGATAATGATAAAATTAATAAATTAGGAAATAATTTAGGAAATAATTTACTTTTAATCTCTGGTGATTTTTGGGGTATTCAAAAGTTTATTTTTGATGGTTTAACTTCTTCAAAAGCTTCTAAAATTTTACGAAGTCGTTCTACTATGGTACAGCTTATTACCTATGCAGTGATTGATAGAATTAAAAAAGAGTTTAATGGTAGTGAGGCTCTGCTTTTTGGTGCTGGAAAGTTTATGATTTTGGCTAAAAATGAGAATGCCAATAAGATAAAGGATATTCAAAAAGAGTTGGATAGCTATTTTTTAGAAAATTTCTTTGGTCAAAATGGGTTTATAATCTCTTCTACCACCACAACTAAAAATAAACTTTTAAATCAAAAAAATATGGAAGAAGATTTAGATGCTTTAGGTACTGATAATGATGATAAAAAGTTAAACAAATTTGATTTATTAAATTGTAGTGATGAATATATACTTCAAGACCCTTTTTCTAAGACACAAAAAGATGATGCTATTTGTGAGTTTTGTAGCAAACGAATTAAAACACATAATGTAGATGATACAAAAGCTTGTAAGATTTGTTTTAATGATATAAAGTTAGGTAAACAACTAACAAAAAAAGCCTATATTACTATTTTTTCTTCAGATAAAGAGGAGAGTAAAGATAATATTTATATTATTAAACTTGATAAAATATATTATTATGCAAAATTTGAAGATAAAGTTACAGAAAAAGGAGATACTTTTGATATATCTGCTAACTCATATTATGATTATCCTAAGTGGTCTCTAAACTCTTATGTTCCCAAAGATGAAAATGATGATATTAAAGATTTTTCCACTTTGGCAAAAAATAGCTCAGGACTTATGGCATTAAAAGCAGATATAGATAAACTAGGCGATACCTTTAGAGAACTATATAAAGATGATTTTAGAATATTTAATCGTTTATCTCGTGAGGTTGAATTTTTCTTTTCTGATTATATAACCTCATTGGTAGCAAAAAAAGAGAATATTTATACTGTGTTTGCAGGTGGGGATGACCTATTTTTAATAGGTGAATATAAAGAGATGATGAGTTTAGTCAAAGAAATTAGAGATGAGTTTTATAAGTTTTCTTTGAAAAAAACAACTATCTCTATGGGGCTTGTGATGTTTAACCCCTCTACACCCATTACCTTTATCTCTAAGTTGGCAGATGAAGCAGAAAAAAGAGCAAAAGTAGAGCGAGATAGCATTGATCTTTTTGGTGTATCTATGAAATTTGATACATTTTATAAGATAGAAAATGATTTTAAAGAGATTATTGAGTATTTAGAAAATAATAAAGTAGATACTACAACATTCTATTATAGACTTATAGAGCTTTGTGATATGAGAATAAATATTGAAAAAGATATAAGAAATGCAATGTGGAAATCAAAGCTTAACTATATTATTAGACGAAATATAGATAAGAATAATAATAATAGTGAGATATTTACAAAGATAAGTAATCTAATAGAAGAAGGTGAAAAATTTAAACCCACTATCTTTTTAAAGATATATCAAAATAGAGATAAAAATAAGGAGAAGAAAAATGATTAAAGATATAAAAGATTTTAAGCCAAACTTTGAAGATACTAAAGAGCTGATTGTTCTGTTTGGAGATAAGGCAGAAGAGTTAGCCAAAAGATTAAATGATGGTGGTAAAGAACCTGATATTCATACCACCCAATTTAGACAGTTTTATGAAAAAATATTAGAACTCAATGATAAAGCTCAAGGTTTATCAGAAGATGAATTTAAAATTAAAATCTTACCTTTTGTTAAACTACTTAACTCAAAAGTACAATACTCAAGAGCCAGAAAAAATTGTGGCGAAATATTTGAAAAAATGATGAATCAGTCCATAAAATCTGTAAATTCAGAGATAGAATTAAGAAATTTTAAATATTTTCTTGAAGCAATTATCGGCTATATGCCAAAAAAATAGGAGGAGATGAGATGATAACAATTGATAGTAAATTAACATTGGTAACTGGGCTACATATAGGTGGAGCTGATGATGGCATGAAGATTGGAGGAGTTGATTCTCCTGTGATGAAGAGAGAAATTTTTTGTGATAAAAATGGGATTATTGGTTTTGACAGCAATAATAAAAAGGTAAGAGAACCTTACATTGCAGGGAGTTCTTTGAAGGGTAAAGTTAGAAGTTTACTAGAACACTATTTTAGATTAGTTGACCCTTTAGGTAATGGAGATGTAGTAGATAGTAAATCAGAATTTGGTAAAAAAGAATATAGAGAACTTATTATTAAACTTTTTGGAGAGAGTGCTGGAAATGATGGTATAGATGGAGAAATAAGGATAACAAGGGCTCTTTTTAGAGATTGTTTTATAACTCAAGATATTAGAAAAGCATATCTTGATAACAAAATAGAGTTTTTTGAAGTAAAGTATGAAAATGTTATTGATAGGAAAACAGGTACAACTAAACAAGGTGGACTTAGACAAGTAGAGAGAGTAATATCAGCCATTGAATTTGATTTTAATATGACTATTAGAGTTTTTGAAAATGATAATAAGGAATTATTTGAGAATATTATTATTTTAGGTCTAAAACTGCTTGAACTTGATACTTTGGGAGGAAGTGGAAGCCGTGGTTATGGACGCATTCACTTTGATAATATAGAGAGCAATATTGAAGATTTGAGAAAGAAGATTGATGATGAAATTAATAAAGGTTAAAATAACCCCACATTCATCATTTGTAACTTTCCCTAAAGGTGATACTATTTTTGGGCATTTTGTCTATCACTCATTTTTAAATAGAGAAGAGATTTTTGAAAACTATCTTAACGAGAAGCCAAAGATTATTTTTTCTGATATATTACCTAATGGGCATCTCTATAAACCTACTTTACCTTTAAGTGCTTTTGGTGTTGATGAGAGTCAGAAGAAAGAGTTTAGAAAAAAAGCTTGGATAAGTATTGAAAATTTGCAGGATGGAGAGTTATTAGAGGCAAAAGAGTTGGGCTTTTTTAAAACAGACATAAAAATTAGAAATAGTATTAATAGAGTTACTTTTAGTACTGATGATAGTGGAGTTTTTGCACCTTACTCTATAGAAGAGATAAGCTTTTTAGAACAGCCTATTATTTATGTTTTGTTTGATGAAGAATATTTTGAAAAATCAGAAATATTGGAACAATTAAATCTTATTGGTAAAGTTGGATTTGGTAAAAAAGGGAGCATTGGGAAAGGTCATTTTAAAGCAGAAGTTGATGATAGTTTTAAAGGATTTGATGAGGTAGAAAGTGATTACTATTTAACTCTGTCTCCGACTATCTTAAACAAACAGCCAAATATTAAGAAAGCCTACTATAACACCTTTAACCGTTTTGGTAAGTCTCATAGTAGACAAACACCATTTAAAAAACCTCTTCTTATGGCAGATAGTGGGGCTGTAGTTAAGCTAGAAAAGAATCAAGAGTATATTGGAAGAAGTATAGATAATGGTATCAATAGTAAATCATTTATACAAGGTTATTCTATTGTAGTACCATTTATATTTGATGATAAAGGACTAGATAATGGCTAAAAAAAAGAGTAATAATAAAAAAAATAATGCAAATTTATTTAATGCTTTTGCAAAAACACAATCTAACAAAAATCATAAAATAGAAGCTACTAAAAAAAGAAAAGAGGAAGAAGAAAGAATACAAAAGGAAAAAGAATTAAAAAGAACAGAGGAAGATAGAGTTCAAAGAGAAAAAGAGAAACAAGAGGAGGCTGAGAGACAGAGGAAGAGACTAGAAGAGAGTGATTTAAAAACCTTTAAAATAAAAATCACAACCCTCTCTCCTATACATATAGGAAGTGGTTATGAGTATGAACCTACTAATTATGTAATTAGAGATAATTTTTTATATGCTTTTAACGAGCATCTTGTTGTTGAACAACTATATGAAAGAGATAAAAAGCTACCAACAGAACATCAACTCTCTAACTTAAATACACTTGTAGCTTTTTTTAGAGCAGAAGCTGATTTCATTATTGACAATAGACTTTATAATAAAAAAATTCCAGTAGCCAAAGATATAGTAAGACTCTATAAAAAAGATTTTGGGCTAAGCAATAACAATGATGAGTCAATCAACCAAATGTTAATCAATGAGCATATATCAACAAATAGTAAAGATAATAAAATAGTACCATACATAGCAGGAAGCTCATTTAAAGGTGCATTGCAAACAGTTCTAAATTTATCCGTGAAAGAGAGTCAAAAGTTTAAAATTTCAGATGCCATTCCTTTAAATGTAAAAAATCAGATTGTATGGTCTGTAAGAAAAACTTCAAAAGGTACTATCCCACAAAAATTAGAAGTAATATCAAAGGGTTCAACATTAGAATTTTATTTAACAAAAATAAATAGTTTATCTTTTGAAGATATAAGAAAAAAAATCAATGAACATTATCAAAAAGCAGATAATCAAGGCTTTACAAATTTTAGTAGAGAAATAAAAAATGATAAGCAATTTATTTTAAGAGTAGGTAGATATTGTGGTCAAAAGTTTATGGTTAGTAAGCCTGAAGAGTTTAATCCTAAAACAAAATCTTTATTTAGGGCAGAAGAGAAAAAAGATAAATCTGAGTTGCCTTTTGGGTGGATTTTGTGTGAGATAAGTAAGTAGATATGAAAAATAAAATAGAGATATTTCAATCTTCAAATGGAGAGATAGTATTTAATAGTGATATAAAAACTGAAATTATTAGAGCAATGCAAAACAAAAAATTAGAAAACTTTGAAAATATAAAAGCAGAGCTAGCCCAAGAGATTAAAAAAGAGTTACAAAAAACTCCTAAGGATTGGGATAGAGCCAAACAAAAATCTTTAAAGCGTAAAGAGTATATAGAGAGTCTTTTAAATGAAAAATAAACCCATAAGGAGTAAGAGATGACCAAAACAAGATTAAAAACCTACTTCAAAGAAGCTAAAAAACATATAGATTTGATAGAGGAATCTTTAGAGGTATTGAAGGCTCAAACTCCGATAGAAGATTATGACTCTTTAAATCAGTTAGAACGATTTGCTCTTAATGCTTTGATTTTTAGATTTTCTAAACTTCAAGATTTGATAGGGGTTAAGATTTTTAGAAATTACTTAGATTTTAGTGGCTTTGATGTGGTTGAAAAAAGCTTTTTTGATATACTTAGAGAGGTAGAAAAAGAGGGTATTATAGATATAGATAGTTGGAGTGAGCTAAGAGAGCTTAGAAATAGAATTGCTCACGACTACCCCGAAGAAGCTGATGAGGTGGTTGAGAGTATCAATCTATTTATAGAGGAGAGTTCTAAACTTGTGGATATTTTATATAGATTGGAGAGTAAATATAATGAGATTGAGCAAAAAAGAGCAAAACATTATTAAAGATACGATGGTATCTATCTTTGGCGAAGTTACCATATATCTCTTTGGTAGTCGTATGGATATAAGTAAAAAGGGTGGAGATATTGACCTTTTTGTTGTCTCAAACAATGCAACATTTATCAATAAAATAAAAGCATTATCAAAACTAAAAATGCTTCTACATAAACCTGTAGATATAGTACTACACAAAGACTTTACAAGAGAGATAGAAAAAGAGGGTCTACGAGGCATTAAACTATAAACATAGCAAACTAGACAAAATACGTCTAACTAAACAACTATAATACCCCAAACCAAAAAGGATAAATATGAAAATAGCAACACATAAAGGTATCTTCCACGCTGATGAGGTGACAGCTATAGCACTTCTTAAAGTTTTTACAGATGATGAGATAGAGGTAAGCAGAGTCGCACATGATACTAAAGATTTTAGCTCTTTTGATATGGTTATAGATATTGGTAAAAAGTTTGATGGGGTGAAGCTTTTTGACCATCATCAATATAAAGGTGGCAAGAGTAGTGCTGGGTTGATTTGGGATTATATAGATGTGCAAGAGGATTACCCAAAAATCTCTAAACTCATCAAAATAATAGACGACAACGACACAGGCGTAGCCAAAGCAGAACCTTTTGAGTACTCCTCTTTGCTAAAGTGTTACAACCACAAAGATATTCACGATGAAGCACAAGAAAAGCAGTTTGACAAAGCTGTAAAATTTGCACAGACGATACTCATCTCTATGGCAGAGGCACAAGAAGCCCTAGAAGAAGCCAAAGAGATAGTAGCAAATTCATTTCTCTTTGACCGTAACCCTGCCATACTAGAGCTAGAACAATTTACCCCTCATTGGACAACCTACATCAATGGAGCATTAACCCCTCATATCAAAGCCGTGGTATGGGAAGATGAAATAGACAATAACTACAAAGTCAAAATCCCACCTAAAAAGTTGGGTTCATTTGAGTTAAACGGCAAATCTTTGCCACAAGATGACTCTATGGAGTTTGTGCATAGTGCAGGGTTTTTTGCTATTGCCAAAGATGAAGAGACGATGAAGAGTTACTTAAAAAAGGTTGTATAATTACTAATCCTATCATTTTTGATAGGATTATCTTGGTTAATCGTATCATTTATGATAATATAGTACAAAAAGGGTGCAAAAGTGAAAGAGGCAACTAGATGGATTTGGCAACATAAAGAGTATCCTCACTTTGTATATGATAGCAAAAAGCTAGAAAGGCTCATAGAGTCAATATCGAGAAAACAAGGTGAACTCAAAATTTTAAGTAGCATCATAAGTAACAAAGCTCTAAAACTAAGCCAACTCAATGCTCTTGAATCGGAGATACTCTCTAGCTCTGCTATTGAGGGTGAGATTTTAGATAGAGCTAGTGTAAAATCTTCTATCAAAGAGAGGCTAGAAATAGAGGTATCCTATAGCTACAAAAAAGAGACCAAAGAGAGTAATTTTGTAGATATATTACTCGATGCACAGAGTAACTATGCCGATGGATTAAGCCTAGAAAGACTTTATAGATGGCATCATAAAATGTTTGAAAACCATACGAGTAAACTATGGCAGATAGAGGTAGGTAGATTTAGAAACAGTGGCACTATGCAGATAGTATCAGGTGTAGTAGGGAAACAAAAAGTCTTCTATGAAGCCCCTCCTCCTACGCAACTCACCAAAGAGATGCAACTGTTCTTAGCGTGGTTCAACACTACGCCACCCTCTCTTATGAAGGTGACTATAGCCCATTTGTGGTTTGTCATCATACACCCATTTGATGATGGTAACGGTAGGTTGACTAGGATCATCAGCGATATGGTACTTGCTGAACTAGAAGAGTCACAAACCACGAGACTATACTCCATGTCAAAGAGCATACATAGCTCTAAAAAAGGCTATTACAAAGCCTTGGAGCATACGACAGGATACATCTATAAAGATAGCCCTTTAGACATTGGCTACTGGTGTGAGTGGTTTTTAACGACACTACACAATGCCCTAACAGAAGCCATAGAGTCCATAGAGTATGTCGTCCAAAAAGCTATATTTTGGGACAATCACAAAGAGAGTGCCATCAACAAAAGACAAACCAAAGCCCTCAATGCACTTTTAGATAAAGAGATAGAGACACTCTCCACAAAAAGGTACATAAAAATGGCACAAACCTCATCAGCTACAGCCTCTAGGGATATTAAAAACCTACTCCTCCTTGGGTGCATCAAACAAGTAGAAGGAAGTTCAGGACGAAGCGTGAGGTATGAGGTGGTTTTACATAAAGGAGAAAAAGATGTCATTAAATAAATATAAAATAATCTTAGAAGAGTTTCATACTAGAAAAGTACTAGATAGTTATGATGAGAAATTGCAAAAGCTTTTAGATAATATGTCTGTTAAAAACTTAAGTCTTATACTCAAAGAGTTTGAGAGAGAGTTTGATAATATTGTTTTAGAAAAGAAAGGACGAAAAAATACATATAGACTCATAAAACCTTTAGACATTTTCAAAGAGTCATTCAATAACTCTGATGAGATAGGTTGGTTTTTTAATATGGCTCACGATGGAGACCCTGAACTATTTGCAGAACTAAAGGAGCTTACACAAAAAGACAAAGATATATATTTGTTTCAAAACAACCCTTTTGAAGATACAAACACCATAGAGTCAAGCCAAAAGTTTAGAAGACTAAAAAGAAATATAGAAGCTAGAGAATATACCAAAATAACATTTTTTTATGATGACAAAGAGTATGACAATCTCAAACCAATTAAATTGGTATTTGTAGATAATAACTGGTACATTGCCTATGTTGACTGTGATGATTACCTTAAATTTGGCAGAGTAAGCTTCATAAATAAAGTATATTATGGCTCTAAAAGTGAACACTTTCAACCCTCATCAGTAAAGAAGCATAAAGAATTTTTAAGCAATGATTTACAAAACGCCATGACCCTCTACGGCATAGAAAAAAAGACAGCCACCATCAAAGCCACGCCTCTCATAGCCAAATACTTCAAAGAGGACATGAAAAAGTTTCTTTCAACTCAAAAGTTTAAAGAGGAGTTAGCAGACGGCTCAATCATATTTGAGGTACAATATACCCAAGATTTAGAGATACTCCCCTTTATCCAAAAATGGCTACCAGACCTCATTATCTTAGAACCAAAAGAGCTTAGAGAAGCGTATAAAGTGAAGTTACAAAGTGGTCTAAATAATCATAAGGATAATTCTATATGAGATTAACTAATTATGAAATAAAGATGATAAAAAAAGCTTTTAAAGAGATATTCGATAATGGCAAAATTTATCTATTTGGAAGCCGTGTTGATGATACACAAAAGGGTGGAGATATAGATTTGTACATCGTTAGCGACAAAAATCCTCTTCAATACAAGCAAAAAATACAATTTTTAACGAAATTACAAGAGTACATAGGAGAACAGAAGATAGATATAGTAATATCTAAAGATAAAAATAGGCTGATTGAGAGAGAAGCCCTCAAATATGGAGTAGCGTTATGAGAGATAAAATACAGACCTTTAAAGAGAAGCTATATGAATGTGACCAACACAAAAAAAGGTTACTTAGTGCGAAAAATAATCTCCAAACTATGATGCCTTTGCGTTTAGATGTGTATGAGAAGTTGGATGATATATCTATGAGTATCATCGACCAAATGATTTTTAGATTTTCAAAACTTCAAGATACTATGGGTGAAAAGATTTTTCCTGCTATCTTAGCGTTAAATGGTGAGAGTGTCAAAAAGATGACTTTTATAGATAGGCTCAACCGTCTTGAAGAGCTAGAACTTTTATCTAAAAATGAGTGGATGGAGCTAAGACACGATAGAAATGAGATAGCCCATGAGTATAGTTTTAACCAAGATGAAGTAGTAGACAGCATTAACCTCATCTATACAAAGTTAGATACACTCATAGCGATTTATGATGGTTTACGTAGTTACTGTTATAATCAGTTTGATTTTTTAGGAAGTAAATAAAAAAGGGATATTATGGCAAAAGCAGTGATTACGATTTTAGGAATACAAGGTGGTTATGTTGATAAAAATAAAGCTACATTAAATAATTCAGAACATATAGCAGAGTATTATTTTGAAAATAGTAATGAAAATACTAAAAAAGAATATTTTAATACTTTGCCATTATTAATTGATAAATATAGTGAAGAATATGAAATTATACCAATTTATACTGCTGATTCAAAAATTTTCAATAACGCAGTATTTGATGAATTATATTCTACATTAAAATCAAAATTTTCTTATAAAGAACAGTACGGTATAGAAGATGAAAAAGATTTTAAAGAGGTATTTAAATTATTTAATAATACATTAGAAGAGTTTGATGAAATTATTATTGATGTAACTCATGGATTTAGACATTTACCACTTTTAATGCTAATTGATTTAATGATAATTAACTTTAGAGATACTTCTAAAATAGAAAAAATTCTTTTTGCTAAAGAAGAGATAAAGCATACTCCAAAGGAAAAAGGATTATATGAAATCATAGATTTAAAAGAGTATTTAGAGTTAGCAAATATATCTTTTATTTTGACTACATTTAATAAAAATTATACAGTAGCAAATCATATAGCATCAAAAAAATACAATGATTTAATCATAGCTTTAAATGATTTTTCTAATGATATTATGGCTATTAATTTAAATAATCTTTTTAAACAAAGTTCAAGAAAATTAATTAAAGAGCTAAATAAGTTAGATGATATATCAATTAAATCAATGGCTGAAAAACTAAGAGATGATATAGAACAAAATTTTACTCTAAAAGATGGACAAAAAAGATATGAAATTTATTTGAAATTAGCAATAGATTTATGTAGTAAAAATTATATGCTGTTGTCACTATCACTATTATATGAAAGTAGTAGAATGTATATAAAAACTACAATTAAAAAAGAGCATAAAGAGATAGTAGAAGATATTGAAAAATATTTTGAAGAAGATTGGTATAAAGTTGGTGATTTTTTTAAAAATTTATCTTGGAAAGATTATTGTAAATTAAAATATAAAGAAAAAAAATTGATTACCTATGATAATTATAATAAATTACAAAAATCATATCCAAAAGATTTTAAAGAAAAAATAAAATTTAAGGGCATCCCAAATTTAACACAAGAAGCTACTATTATTGAGCATATTTCTAATACAAGGAATAATTTATCTCATGCTAATTCTAAAGGCAATTTTGCAGATATTAAAAAAAGTGTGAAAAAGTTGATGTTTAAATATAAAAATATTATAGAAAAAAAAATTACAAATACTCCATTAAAGAAAACCACTATCCCAAAATTAAAACCTATACGAATAATTAAAAAAGCTTCAAAATAACTAACCCACCCCTAACTCCCCAAAATCTGTCTACTTAACCTACTATACTTCTCCTATAAAACATAGGAGCAAGTATGAACTACACAAACTTAACATCACTAGAGATATTACAAACCGAAGATATTAGCTCTATGGCTGAGAGAGTGTATATCGCTGATGAAGTTTTTGAGCTTCTTAGGTTGGCTTATGCCAATATTCGGGGTGGGTTGCTTTTTGCTTCTGCTGATGAGCTTGTGATGAATACTTCTAGGTGGAGGGTTATCTATTTTCAATCTACTATTGTGGGGGTGATGATATATAAGGCAAAAAGAGGTCTTAAAATGGTGGCATTGGCACTTTCTAACACGCTTAGTAGCTCTCTCAAACAACATACCAAAACAATGCTCTCTTATCTTTTTAAAGTTACTTTTGCCCATAGTTGGATGGAGGTGAGTGAGGGGGCTGAGAGGTTTATTATCCAAAATGGTGGAGAGAGATATTTGGTATCTAATGCCCTAGCCTCCCAATTGACAGACAAAGATATAGTGGGCTATTGTGCAGATGGCTATCATTATAAAAGAGAGATTAATGGGGTGATTAAAACCAAAGTCATTATCGGTAAACCGAAGCTTTGCAAGACAATTTTTGTCTAGTTTAAACGCTATACTATATTTATCAAATTTAAAAAAGGAGAACTTATGATACCTATTCCACTTTGTGTACAGCTTATCGTTATTGTTGCTGCGGCAATCACTGCGAAAGAAGTCTTGTCTGACGACAAGTAAGGCTTTTTGCCACTTCTTCCACCTTCTGTGTGTCTATTGAGATACTCTTTTGTAGTCGCAAGACTCTATTTACTAAGGACAAAAAATGCAAGATAAAATGATGACCATACAAAGCAACTTACCCACCATATCTAAGGTCTATGCTCCCTTAGATATAGTCGGCAAGACAGTAGGACGCTACTTTGACTACAAAAGAGAGACTGCTATGATAGAGCATGAAACGATAAAAGTAAAACAACAAACCAAGATACTACTAGCAGAGATAGAGCGTAGGCTACAGCTCTCACTAGATGAAAATAAAAAGAACTTCAAACAAGAGATGTACCGTCTAAAAACGATTGCAAAATCGTTAAAAAAGGATTCAAAACATAGAGACTATCACTACAAACAGATAGAAGAGCTTACAAAAATGTTGTCAAACCCAGAGATACCACTCTCTATCAAAGAGACCATCCCTACTCTTATGGCTATAGCACATCAGTCTATTGACAAAGAGAACCATTTAGCGATGCAAAAGTTAGACCTGATGCGTCATGTTCCATCAAATCAAATACTATTAGAAGGGAAATAATATGTTACCATGGATTATAGGAGCAGCAGTCGTAGGTGTAGGTGCGTATCTTTTAGAAGATTCCAAAAGTGAAAATCGTTCAGCTAGAAGAGAGTATAACAATGAGGTCGCACAATCAAAGTCTACACTACAAAGTAGCTTTTACAACGCACAAAGAAAAGACCGATTAGACAAACTCTTTAAAGCCAAAAGAGCCAAACGCAAAATAGCCGATGCTATCTATAGCGAACTAAAAAACAGTCGCCATCACTATAGTAAAGTCAATGCCCAGCTCAAAGCATCTAAATATACACTAGACACGCTTTTTCATCAAAAAAAGTATGCCGACAAAGCAGATATGAAGCGAAGCATCCAACAAAATATCACTATTGTAGTCCATACAAGAAAAGAACTCTTCAAAGTTAAAGACGGTATCTCTAGCAACCTCAATCATCTAAAAGTGCAACTCAAAGAAGCAAACATGGCTACAGTACAAATACAGGAGAGTATCAACCATGAAACCTAGAGACCTACACAAACTAGCCATCATTCGCAAAGAGGCAAGAGGCTACACTACTTCTGTACCCTCTAAAAAAGCCTATACTAGAAAAGCAAAACATACAAAAAAGCCTAGCAAAGCGTCTTTATAATGAAGCATTTTATCATCGCCTATGATATATTTGATACAAAACGAGCCTATCATGTGCGTAAATTGGTGTATGACCATGCTTTAGGTGGGCAAAAGTCTGCATTAGAAGTCCCTTTGAAGAAGAGAGAGTAGGGAATACTTTAGCCATTATTTTACCCTACTCCCTAAAAGCATTCACAAAGGCAAAAGAAGCAGACAACCACCCCTAGACCCTCTCAATGCCATGCTCTCTTTTGTCTATATGATGGTGTATCATCTCATTACTGTGAGACTGCTCTCTTTTGGGTTTGAGCCGAGTATTGGATTTTTGCATAAGCCTTTTCGTTCTCACAATGCTTTGAGTTCGGATTTAATGGAGATTTTTCGTGCAGACATCAACGCATTTGTTTTTACACTCTTTGACCAAGGCTTTCTCACACACAGTGACTTTGCTAAAAAAAATGGCATCTATCTCAAATATTCCTCACGCAAAGAAATATGGGTCAAGTTTAAGGACTTCATGCAAAGCATAGAAAGACCCATAGACCAAGAGATTAGCCACTTAAGGAGTCTATTATAAGCACAAGAAAAAAACATGATTTTTTAATCTGCTACGACATTACAGACAAAAAAAGGCTCTCCAAGATAGCAAGGCTCTTAGAAAAATACACCATGCGTATCCAAAAGTCCGTTTATTTTTACGAACAAGTCAGCCCCTTAGAATTGGACATACTCGTAGCATCTTTGGAAGCCCTCATAGATGAAAAAAGCGATGACATACGCATCTATCGCATCAAAAACAAAGGTATATCTCTAGGCAAAGCCATAGACCTACATAACCCTTTGATATTTAAGTAAAATTAGTGTAAAATAATTTATATATTTAAAAGAGATTTTTAACATTTTACTGTTATTTTGGATTAAAGTTTTTTTTAAGAATAGCCAAGCCCTAGAAATGGGGTGAAAGAGCTATTACAATATGACCCGATTTTTAGGGGATTGAAACTTAGTTTTTGCTTGTAGTACACTTTAGCTTCTAAGATTACAATATGACCCGATTTTTAGGGGATTGAAACCTCTTATTAAACCATGTTTTATGTAATTTGGTTTTATTACAATATGACCCGATTTTTAGGGGATTGAAACAGACCATCCAAATACTGAATAGCAGAAACTTTAGATTACAATATGACCCGATTTTTAGGGGATTGAAACGTATTCGTTCCGTATTTAAGAGCTACACATCTATTATTACAATATGACCCGATTTTTAGGGGATTGAAACCTTCGACGGTGTACTAACAAGCACAACAGGTATAATTACAATATGACCCGATTTTTAGGGGATTGAAACTTTGGTTATTTGATTTCCTACCCTTTCACGGGAATTACAATATGACCCGATTTTTAGGGGATTGAAACGGGTGGTGCGATGGCAATCGCACCCTACGGATGTTTATTACAACATTTGCCGATTTTTTGGATTTTAATACTAATTTAACAAAAATATACTATAGTTTTAAAAATCAACATAATGGATAATTTATATGGGTAATATTGATATTATTATTATTTTAACCACGGCATTTTTAGGGTCTTTTGGACACTGTATTGGGATGTGTGGGGGTATTGTTATGGCGTATTCTTCTACGAAGTTAGACCAGAATGTTTCTTATCTTCAAGAGACTTTTTCTCATTTGGCATATAATTTTGGTCGTGTTACTACCTATACTTTTTTGGGTGGGATATTTGGGTATTTGGGTAAAGTTTTGGCTTTTAGTCCTACGATGAAAGGTATTCTTTTTGCTTTGACTGGTGTTTTGATGTTGCTCTCAGGGTTAAGTCTTTTGGGTAATATCAAGTTTTTAAACTCAGCAGAGTGGTCTGTCTCCAAATATCATTGGTATCAACAAAGCTTTAGAAAGCTCATTGCTTCCAAATCTTATAAAAGTTTTTATTTTTTAGGGATGCTCAATGGGATTATCCCTTGTGGATTGGTGTATACTTTTGCTATTTTTGCTGCGAGTACTGCCAATCCTTTCAGTGGGATGCTTGTGATGGCGACTTTTGGGTTGGCGACTATCCCTGCCCTATTTTTCTTAGGGTTTGTGAGTAAATTTTTGCAAAAAGGGTCGTTACGTCATACGATGATGAAGCTTTCTGCTTTGCTTATCATCGTCTATGGTCTCTTTACTTTAGCCAAAAGTTATCAATTTATCGTCCATCCTGAAGAGATGAAAAGTATGATGGATAAGATGCATAGTGAGGGTATCAATGAAGATGCAGACACGTTTTCGGGTAAATTTAATGGTATGAAATGTGCCCCTGGTAAATGTGGTTAGTATAAAGTTTGGCTATAATGTCGCATGAATCATATAAAAATTTACGCCTATAATCACAGCCCTATTCCCTTTAACTTCCGACAAACCATCGAACGTTTTTTTGTAGAAGAGATACCTATGTATCCTTTTAGTCATAGTGGTAATTATCTTATACTTAAGGTACAAAAGCAAGATATGAGTACATGGAAACTTATCTCTGTTTTGGCAAAAGCCACCGAATTATCTGAACGAGATATAGGATACGCAGGACTCAAAGACAAGAGTGCCACGACTATTCAGTACTTTTCTATACCCAAAAATGCAGAAAGATTACTCAATAAGAACCTCACTACAGAACGTGTACAGATACTTGAACGTACGTACCATAAATCTCCTATTAAAGTAGGTCATTTAAAAGGCAATAAATTTTCGATTGTCTTACATAATATCGAAGAAAAAGATGCCAAATTTTTTAATACTACTGCCAAAAAAATGCAAAAAGAGGGTATCCCTAACTATTATGGCTACCAACGCTTCGGAGAAGATAGCCGTTCTTATATGCAAGGCAAAGAGATAGCCCACTCTGGCAAAAGACTCAAAGGAAGCAAAGAAAAGCTTTTGGTCGCTGCCTACCAAAGCCATCTGTATAACAAATGGCTAGGAGAAAGGGTCAAACTCTCTACGATTATTGCCTCCAATACCCATGAACAAGCTTCTAAAAAATTGGGGTATCCTTTGAAACTTATCAGCGTATTGGCGAAACAAAAAATGTTTTTTAAACTCTTTTTAGGGGATATTGTCACACCTTACCCGTATGGGAAAATGAAGTATGTCAAAGATATGACATTTTCTTCTGCATTGTTTGAGCAACAAAAGATAAGCCCTACAGGTCTTCTTTGTGGTGCAAAAGTAGACCGCTCTGCTAGTGATGCCTATTATTTGGAAGAGCCTTATGATGATACAGAACTCAATGCACTCAAAGGGGATAGAAGGTTTGCATGGATATGGCCAAAAGAGGTAGAAACTAAGTACAATCCTGACAGTAAAAAGCTAACGGTTGATTTTTATTTACCCAAAGGTTCTTATGCTACGACATTTTTGGAAGAGATTGGAAAGTTTTCGTTAAAAGAAAAAGTGTAAAGTCTACTACCAAGCCAAGTGGCTTAGTAGAAAGATAACTAAAATTTGTAACCTACACCGACAGTGACAACATCTACTGTGTCTTCAAGGTCTGTGATAGGTGTTGCTGTAGTATCTTGGTAAAGTACTGTATAGTCTGCAAATACAGAAACGCTATTCCCAAATTCATACGATGCACCTAGACCCCAAGAGAAACCATCTAATGTACCAGAATAATCATTTGTGATTGAATAATCAACAGATGCATATCCAAGAAGTGCATAGACATCTAAGTCTTGTGTCAATGGATACATTGGCTTCGCATAGATACCATACGCATCAATATTTCCTACTGATTGGATTCTATTATCAGAAATAGTTGCCCAACTGTTTTCACTTAATCCTGCCCAGTATCTAGCTTCAACTGCAACATATTTATTGATTTTATATCCTGCTTGAATCATGACTTGGTCATAGTCATCTGTACCTTCTTTATAATTATTGTCCGTACCATACTGATCGATAGCTCTATCAACAGATAGGAAACCATAACCTAAACCAAGATAGAAACCTGAGTCATCTTCTACAACAACTTCAGCAACAACCATAGGCTGTTCAATAATTTCAATTGCTGGTTCAACAGGAGCGATATCTCCACCTGCGATTGCAAATGTACTCATAGCCAAAACTGCTACTAATGAAAGATTTAATTTTTTCATTTTTAATCCTTTTTATGTTTTTTATTACAAGAGAAGTATAGCATAGATTAAATTATAGTTTAGTGATATTAAATGATATTATTTATTTTTAATTAATGAATCATTAACAAATTGTATCAAAACAGGACACTTTATAGTAAAATAGCCCTATTTTCATTAATAAAGCATCATTGTGGTTAATAATTGTTGATTTTACTGCGAAAAGTGAATGATTTTTATATATTTTAATATGAAAGAAAAATAATTTTTTCTTTCATATTTTTATTTTTATTATATTGTCTCAGCCATCATTGCTTCTGAGACTCTTTTAAATCCTGCAATATTTGCACCATCTACATAATTACCCTCTACACCATACTCTTTGGCTGTGGCTGAAACATTTTCACAAATGTCTATCATCACAGCTTCTAATTTGGCATCCACTTCATCACGTGTCCATTTGGACATAGAAGCATTTTGGCTCATCTCAAAAGAGCTTGTAGCCACACCTCCTGCGTTGGCTGCTTTGGCAGGGGCTAGACACATATCACTTTTAAGCATGGTATGTACAGCCTCTGCTGTAGAAGGCATATTTGCCCCTTCACTGACACTGTGACAGCCATTGTCAATCAGCGTATTGGCATCTAAGAGTGTAAGCTCATTTTGTGTAGCACAAGGGAAGGCTGCGTAACAAGGAATAGTCCATACAGCATGTCCCTCTTTAGGATACTGTGATACAGGGATATACTCTGCTTCAGGATGTTCTTCTTTATAGACTTCTAAAGAGACACGTTTTTGAAGTTTTAATTCTTTTAATAGAGGTAAATCCACCCCTCTTGCATCATAGATTGTACCTCTTGAATCACTACACGTCACAGGGATAGCACCAAGCTGTTGTAATTTTTCGATGGCATGAAGTGCTACATTACCTGCTCCACTCACGGTACAAATCTTGCCTTCTAATGATTCTTTCCCTTCGAGTTCTAGCATTCTACGTGTAAAGTAAATGACCCCATAGCCTGTAGCCTCTGGTCTCATCACAGAACCTCCAAAGAAAGAGGGTTTACCCGTCAATACACCCTCAAAAGAAGAAGTCATCTTTTTATACTCTGAAAAAAGATACCCAATCTCACGTCCACCTACCCCAATATCACCAGCAGGGACATCAATACGTGGACCGATATACTTAGAGAGTTCTTTCATGAAAGCTGTACAAAATTTCATAATTTCAAAATCACTTTTACCTCTAGGGTCAAAGTTACTACCTCCCTTCCCTCCACCAATAGGCAAACCAGTCAGTGCATTTTTTAAAATTTGTTCAAATCCTAAAAATTTTAAAATCCCTTCATTTACAGTTGGATGAAAACGTAGCCCACCTTTGTAGGGTCCGAGTGAATTATTAAACTGTACTCTATAGCCCATATTGACTTGTACATTTTGATTGTCATCAAACCATGTGACTTTAAACTTAATAATTCTATCTGGTGTAACCAATCGTTTTAAAATAGAATGACTCTTCATTTTTGTATAAAATTCATCTGATTCAAAAAGTGGTAAAATAGACAAAAGTACCTCTTCCATCGCTTGAAAAAATACATCATCCTCTGCACAATTTAGATTCTTTAGTTTTGCTATCTCTGCTTTTACGTCTATATTATGAATACTCTCTAACATTACTATTGCCTTTTATGATTATTTAGTGTGAAGTGACATTATGACCAAAATATACCAAAATACTGATGACGCTATCCTGCTCTCATAGCCAAAATAGTCAAAACATCTATCTCTTTGTCATAACATACAAATGCCTTAGACTGTTGTGCAATAGCATACATCGTCATCCTGTCTGCCAATTCATTGCCTTCAAATCCTGCATGTGCTTTGATATGAGAGAGATTTACCTCTTTTTTGATACGGGTATATAGAGCGTAAGCTTGTTTGATAATGTCCAGATTTTTAATCTCTCCACCCTTTTTTGTCCATCCCTTTTTCTCCCATGAGATAGCCCATGTTTTGATACAATTGATAGAATACATCGAATCACATTTAATCTCAACACTATTGCCCTGTTGGATTTCTTCTTGGGCAAGAAGCAAAGACTGATACAATGCGCCCAATTCTGCTGTATTGTTCGTACCCATTGGCTCATAGAGTCCATACCAAAGCGATTCTAAACACTCATCTCGATAGAGTGCCACACCAGAACCTGCTTTACCAGGATTTGGCGTACATCCACCATCACAATAAAGAGTGACTTTAGCATGGATTGAAGGTGCTATAATAGGTTTTGGTTTTGCTTTTGGTTGTGGTTTTTTTCTAAATTTTTGTAAGGCTTTATAGTTGGCAATGACTTTCTCTTGTAAGCTCACGTCATCCATACCATTGAGCAAAACAAAAAGCTCTACACGTGCATCGGAGAGCGATTTGCCCAAGGCTTCCTCTCTCCAATGCTCTGTCTGCTCTGCCTTCATATCAAGTAAAAGCAATTGAGATTTATTGATTTCTTTATCACTATCTACACCCAAATCAAGCAAAGCTTCTGTGACTATTTGCATACTGTTCCTTTGACTTAAATAACAGAAAAGACAAGCGAAGCAAAGATACCAAAGAACACTGTACCTAGAAGTAACATGCTCTGAGATAGTATACTAAGCTTTTCATTTGCATATTTACCTGTTTTATGTTTATCTGTTTGCTCTTGTGCAAATAGAGTGCTAGGTTTATCAAAATAGATATGTTTAATTATCCACGCATAATACCCTACAGAAAGAGCAGAATTGAGTAAGGCAATCAATACGATATACCATAACCCAGCATCTACCACGGCATAAAAGACCACTGCTTTGGCTAAAAATCCTGCTAAGAGGGGTATCCCTGCCAAAGAGAAAAGTTGCACCGTAAAGAAAAATGCCAAAACCCTATTGGCTTTACCCAATCCATTGAGGTCATCTAGGGATTTGATATTGTATCTGTGTGCCAACGTATCTAACAATAAAAAAACTGCCGTTTGCATAAAGATATATGCAATCGCCATATAGAGTAATCCTGTAGAAGCATAGCTACTTTTGACCCCTACAAAAGCAAGTAGGATATACCCTGCGTGTGCGATAGAAGAGTAGGCAAGAATACGAGATATTTGTGTTTGAAAGAGTGCCAAGAAGTTACCCAACGTCATCGTAAGCACAGAAAGAAATGCTAGTAACAAAATACCCATCTCTATCTGTACGGCTAAGAATCCTGAAAATATCTTGAAAGTAGCCACGGCTACCACCGTTTTGGCTACCCCTGTCAACAGTCCTGCATGAGAGTGACGTATCAAAGTATAAGTATCCATAGCCCAACCGTGCATCGGTACTATCGTAAGCTTATAAAAAACACCAAACAACATGATAACGATACCCATCGAAGCAAAACCATCAGCATGAATATCTATGGCTTTATCTAACATGCCACCACCCATGAGATAAAATGCTGTACCTAACAAAAGTATCCCTGTAGAGATAGCCCCTGCGATAAACATTTTGATAGCCCCCTCTGCTTGGTCTGGCGTTCTAATCTGACTCACCAAAACCATAGAGATAATACTTAAAGCTTCAAAAGAGATGACAAAGCTTATGAGGGTACTACTTTGAAGTAGAGCAATAGAAGCTGCCCCGATAAAGAGTATTTGTGTGATGCTTGTCTCATTTTTATCATGCAAAACTAGAGCAAAAAGTACCCACTGTAAGATAAACTCAAAAAGGCTTGTGGCTTGAGATGTTTCAAACCCACTTATCCCAATCGCTGTGCCACTAAGACACATACCTATGACTAACGCTATGAGTGTAAAAGGTTTTAACCAAATCGTTCTATGGAACAATAAACTAAGCAATGCCGAAGCAAATAAAATAGAAAAAGCACTTATCATCCGATACCTCCTGCTGTAGATAATGCCACAAAGGCTGTATTAATCGTATCAAATAAAAGCGATGGGAAAAGACCAAAGACCACTATACCCAAAGCAAAGAGTAGGAGTGCCAAAAACTCAATGCGATGCATCTTAAAATCGCTTTTTTCTATCAACGTAGACTGCTCGGCATAAATGACACGTCTAAATGTCCATATTATGTACCCTGCCCCAATCATAGAACCTAAGGCAATGAGTATCATGCCCATACCAAAACGTTCTATCGAAGCGATGAGGATACTTAGCTCTGCGACAAATCCCATCGTAGCAGGTAAGCCCAATGCTGCCAAACCTGCCAAGACAAAAATAGTAGAAAGATAGGGTGCTTTTTGCATCAAACCTCCCATATCTTTAATATACCAACTTCCTGTACGCTGATGTAAAAATCCTGCAATCAAAAAAAGTGGAGAGATGATGAGGGCATGACCTATCATTTCATAGACTCCTGCACTCAATCCTGCGTAACTCGCCGTACCAATAGCCACCGTTACCAATCCCATGTGAGAGATAGAACTATAGGCTACCATCTTTTTGAGATGTGTTTCATACAGTGCCATGAACCCTGCATAAAAGAGTGTAATAAGCCCTAAAGTGAGTATGACCCATGAAAAGGCTTCTGTCTGTTGTGGTAGGAGTAAGACAACCATACGAATCATCGCGTATGCACCCATTTTGAGTAGTACCCCTGCCAATAGTACAGAGATAGGTGCTGGTGCTTGTACGTGGGCATCAGGCAACCATGTATGAAAAGGAAAGATAGGCATCTTCACAGCAAAACCGATAAAAAGTAACCACCATATCAGTACAGGTGAAGCCAACATGGATTCTTTGACTAACGTCATATCAAATGTACCTGTCTCTTTGTAGATAAGAAAAAATGCCAATAATATAAACATAGATGCCACATGTGTATAGAGGAAAAACTTTATAGACGCATAGATACGCCCCTCAGCTCCCCATATACCCACAAGAAAAAACATCGGTACAAGTGTCAATTCCCAAAAGATAAAGAACCAAAGGAAATTGGTACTCATAAAGACCCCAGAGATAGGGCCAGCAAAAAAGATTAAAAGAGAAAAATACCCTACAGAACCTTTCATTGTCCAACTTGAAAGGGTTACGAGTATCAACAGTACAGACGTTAAGATAAGCATAATCACAGACAAATGGTCTACTTGTAAGGAGAGTACAAAATCCCACTTTTCTACTGTGAGCATCTTAGCTAAGTCAAGATAGCCCACCTTGGGTAAAGAGGAGAGAAGCTTGATAGAAAACAGAAGCATAAAGCTAAAAAAGCCTAAGGCTATATATTTGATAATTGGGGTATCTTTTTTTAAGAAGAGTGCTAGGACTCCTGATAATACAATGGGTGCAACAATCATTAACACGGGATTCATACGATACCTCCTAAAAGCATAGCCACGAGTAAGAAGAAGAGTCCAATAGCCATAGCACTTGCATTGTCTCCTACTTTTTGACTATAGGTATATCCAAATACTTTAGACACTTTTTTAGCAAGTGTCACTACGCCATTGATACTTGCGTCTATCAAGTGTTGGTCTATCCAATGCATCGTCTTTGCGATACTTTGAATAATGACATGCTCTATAAACCAATAGATAAGATATTCTACATAATAGCCATTAAAAAGTACAGAATGTATGGCTTTCATCAAAGGGTGTTTGCTCACCTTTGCTGTAAGGTCAAGCCGTCTTATATAAAAATAATAGACAAGCAATGCCAAAATACTCATAGCAAATATCAAACCTAGAACCAAGCCATCGACATGATGCATTTTCACGCTTGTTTCCCCACTTAGCATTTGAGCCAATGGTGTTTGAACAAAGCCCAATAAGAGAGTAACTCCTGCCATGATGGCTAAAGGCAATACAATCCAAAATGTAGAGGGTGTTTTGACCTGTGTAAACAGTGATTTATCTCTAGGTTCTCCCCTAAAGGTAAGTACCCAAAGTCTGCCGATATATGCCATAGAAAGTAATCCTGCAATGGTCACTAAGATAGCAATCAACCCTGTTGTATCAGGATTTATTATTGCAGAAGCAATGACGGCATCTTTAGAATAAAAACCACTAAAAGGAGGGATACCACTCAAAGAAAGTACTGCCATCCCCATAAAAATAGAAATCCATAACATCTTTTTGCTCAATCCACCCAAACGCCACATATCTTTGACATGATGTACCGACATTATGACAGCTCCTGCACCCAAAAACAGCAATGCTTTAAACACAGCATGATTGACAAGGTGTGTCATTCCTGCTACGAGTGACCCTGCTCCCAATCCTACAAAAGCAATAGAGAGATGTGACATAGTTGAGTATGCCAATACCTTTTTGAGTTCAGACTGTACCAAGGCACTTGTTGCTCCTATAAAAGCACTTATCGCACCAATGGAAGCTACCACTATCAATGCCCCTGCTACGGTATAAAAATCAAAAAGACGTGCTACGATATAGATACCAGAGTTTACCATAGTTGCACCATGTATCAATGCCGAGACAGTCGTAGGCCCTTCCATTGCACGCATTAACCAAGGAAAGAGTGGGAATTGCCCTGATTTACCAATGGCAGCGATAAAGATAAAGATAGCAATGAGAAACATAGTATCCTTATCAAGCGTACCACTGTTTGCCATGGCATTGATTTGCATGAGATCAAGTGTACCAGAAAAGTAAAAGAGCAATCCAATCGCAGCAAAAAGAAAAATATCCCCAAATCTAGTAAATAAAAATGCTGAAACACCTGCATCAGCAGGTGCTTTTTGTTCATGCCAAAAAGAGATAAGCAGATAACTAGCCAATCCCATAAATTCCCATCCTACAAAAAGAGAAATCATATCTTTAGCAGAGACCAGTAATATCATCCCTCCTATAAAGAAAAGAACCTTGGCATAATAACGTGGTTGATGTGGGTCATCAGACATATAATCATGGGCAAAATGAATATCCAAAAACCCCAATCCTGTAGCGATGAGCAACATTACTAAAGAGAGTTGGTCGATATAAATACCAAAGGGGATAGAGATAGCACCAAATTCAAACCATGTCATAGGTATATCAATGGGTTCAGTGTAATTTATCATTAAGATAAGTGAAATCATAAAAAGTAAGATTCCTGTAATTTCTGCCACCCAAAAAGCCAGTTTTTTGTTTTGTAAGCCTAAAAGATATGCCAATATAGCACCCAAAAGTGGTAAAAGAAGTAAAGACGCTACCATTATATGACCTCCTGTGTATAGTCATCTGGAATCACCATCTTACTGACTTTATGAGCTAACGCAAAGATGAGTATCCCTACCCCTGCTTCTAACGTGGCTAATACGATGACCATGTATGCCATCGTGATATTTTGTGTCATGCCTAGATAATGTGCCGTGATTGCCAACATCATAATGACAGCATTGAGTAACATTTCTAGCGAAAAAAGAATCCGTAAAAAATCTCTACCCGAAGTCACACCATATAAACCTACCCCAAACAAAGCAAAGGCAAATAACATTTCAATTTCAAACATCTTTTCTCCTTTTTGAGCGAAGTGCATCGGTCATCTTTATCGTACCATACAAAAGACTTGTACCTATCAAAGCAAAGAGAATGACCATATCACTAAAACTATGTGCAAAAAGATGAATATCTTCTGTGGGTTTATCTATCACTTTGGAGAGACTGTCTACTCCTCTAAAAAATATCGTGCTTAATATCACAAAAACAAGCAAAGCATTGACCACTGCCAATGGGCGTGTTTTGGCTTTGGGAAACTCTATACCAATGATAGTAATACCAAAAAGCAACAGTACTACGATACCTCCTGCATAGATAAATATCTGAAAAAGTCCTAGTAGTTTGGCATCTATACTCATATAATAAAGCCCTAAAAGCAACATCATCAAAGCAAAACTTATCATCGCAGGAACAGTTTTTTTAATCATCAAAGATGCGACTGCTAAGAGTAATATAATTGTTAAAAGTAAGATATTCATTTAGCTCCTCCTGAAAAGTCTGGTGTACCATCAAAGGTTGGTTTGGATACATCTGTACCCATTGCTTTGGCTTTGGCTATTGCTTTTCTCTTTTTCGCTGCCAACTCTTTTTTGACACGTGTGGCTTCTTCCTCTTCTAAGCGACTTTCTATATAGCTTTGAGGTATATCCACATTGACCCAAAAATCCTCTTGGTCTTCATGCCATCCCCCACTTAGCATATCATATCTCCCTCCACTTAGAAGTATTGATTTGCTAGGCTTGGTAGGACAAACATCTTCACATAAACCACAAAATATACACACAGAGAGATTGACTTCTGGTACGATATTTTGTTTTTTTAGAGGTAATTCTTTCATCGTGATAGCATGGACAGGACATATCTTATTACAGGCATCACAGCCTATACAACTTTCATAATCTATGGTATGCTGACCTCTATATCTAGCAGGATGGTGCATAGGGGTATAACGGACATCTACTTGGGCAGGACTTTTAATCCATACAACCCTAAATACCCGTATGACCTTTTTAATCATATCTATTATCATCATTTATATACTCCCAAAGAAAAATACTTTTGCTACCATGACCCATGCCACATTGAGCAGACTAATAGGCACAAGGTAACGCCATGAAAAGCTTAACATTTGTTTTAGTGTAATACGTGGTGTGGCTGCTCGAATGGTCATCATCACGATAGCAACCATCAGCATCTTGACAAAGAAAAATATATATCCATCAAAAAATATCCCATAATGCCCACCCAAAAAGAGTGTCGTAGCCGTACCAAAGACTGCCATAAATTCTGCAAAGGCTGCCATCTTTAATAAAAAATAATTTGTACCACTGTACTCGGTATAGAACCCATACACTATCTCTTGTTCGGCATCAGGGATATTGAAAGGGGGTTGTTCCAATAGTCCCAATAACGCGATAAAATAGACCACAAAACCTGGAAACAAAATCAAAAAACTTAGCCATGTACTTTGTTCTACAATCTCTGTCAAGTTCATCGTACCAAACAAAAGAGCAGGAGAGAGAGCCGATAATAAAAATGCTGTTTCCATAGAGATAGATTGTGCTAAGACACGAATACCTCCTAAAAAAGAGTATTTATTTTCTGAACCAAACCCTGTCAAAAAAAGTAAAAAAGGCTCAATCCCTATCAACACGACCAATGCCAAAAGCCCATAAGAAGTAACCACCACAGGGTAGTCTTCTGTCCATGGGATAAAAGCAGCAGGAAGCATCGCCGTAATCAGTGCCAAAAGTGGCATCATCGAAAAAAGATAAGGATTGACACCATGAGGGGTAATGCTCTCTTTTGTCAATAATTTACTAAAATCAAAAAGTGTTTGGTATGTTCCTGCTGGTCCATTGTAATGAGGGCCTACACGTTTATGTAGTTTTGCCATAAATTTACGAAAAAACCAAAAAAGTCCAACTGTCCAAAGTAATATATACAAAAGCCCAGGAAACACAAAAGCTTGAATGAGGGTATCCATGTTAATTCCTTATCTATCTAAATCGCCTTGGCAGATATATAAACTACCAAAAACAAGAGGTACATCTGATAATGTTTTATCTTTAAGCAGATGGTCGAGCATCATCGTATGATTGAAACTAGGGGCTCTTAATTTGAGCCTATAGGGTTTGCTTGATTTCTCTTGTGTAACAAGATGCATCAATACTTCTCCCCTAGCCCATTCTACACGTGAAATAGCTTCCCCTTTTGGAAGCTTCTTGGGTACTTTTACCATGTGGTCTTTGGTCGGATTAAACGCACCCGATGCCACACCGTCTTCGATATGTTTTTTGGCTTGTCTAATGATATTGACAGACTGTTTAAGCTCTTCAAATAGCATCACAAAACGGTCATAAGAAGTACCATCTTTTTGTGTAATATACTCCATATCCACCTCATCATACGCTGCATAAGGCTCATCCATACGAATATCTGTTTTCACACCACTTCCTCGTGCAACGATACCACTCAAACCAAAGTCTTCGATGTCATCAGCACTCAATTGTCCTACCTGTTTAGCACGCATTTTCATCGTAGGATTTTGTACAAAAATCGTATAAACTTCATCAATCCCCTCATCAAACTTTTCGATGGCTTTTTGAAGCTCATCAAACATTGTCATATCTAAACCATAACGCACACCACCTGGCTCTATCGCTGCTGTAGCGATACGTGCACCACTATAAGATTCGAGAAAATCAAGAAAAAATTCACGCATATCCATATTCCACATAAAAAGCGTATGTAGTCCTAGATTATTAAAAAATCCACCTAGTCCCATCACATGAGAAGAGACTCTAGCCACCTCACCTAAAAGCACTCGCATCCACTTAGCAAAAGGGGTAATCTCTGTCCCTGCTATCTCTTCTACTGCCATACTATAGCCTACCATAGAATTGATATTGTCCATAAAGCACAAGCGTTCTACTGCGACAATCGCCCCAATAAAATCTTTTTTGGTTACCAAATGCTCTAACGCACGCCATACATAGCCTATATCAGGGTCTACACTAATAATCTCTTCTCCATCGGTATGAATACGAAGACGTATAGGCCCACTAGCAGGATGGGTAGGACCCCAATTAAGTACCATTTCTGAACTATCTGCATCAAGATTAATCTCGTTGTTTTCTTGTTCTTCTTTAAAAGCATCCACAATCATTTTCATGTGAATCATTGTATCTTTTTCGTGTGCATCCCAATCAAAGTCTCTTCTAAAAGGTGCTTTGCCTTTAAAGTCTTCAGACGCAATAATAGGACGCAAATCAGGATGATTGAGAAACCTAACACCAAACATAGAAAAAGCTTCACGCTCATGCCAATTAGCAGAAGCAAACAACGGAGTCAAAGATGCTATCTCACACTTCTCAATCTCTCTTGGAATATCACATTTGAGCCATAAATTACGCTTGGTTTGCAAATCTTCAAAAAAGTAGTTCATCTCAATAGTATCAGTATCAGGAAAATCTGTAGGCGATACAGTACTCAAAGAGCGAAGCCCCTCCTCTTTGAGTGCTTTGGCTACAGACAATAGGCTATCAGAAGTCGTGAGTTTACTCTTAATCCATATCTTTTTATAGTCTTCTATATATTCGGTAGAAAACTCTTTTAAAATATCTTTGATTTTTTGCATTAAAAGTCCATCTCTTTCCAAAGTCCACCTTGACTAGCAGCACTAGGTATCTTGTTTTTAATCTTTTGTTTAATCTGCTCTAATCCTTCGATAATCGCTTCAGGCTTGGGAGGACACCCTGCGATAAAGACATCAGCAGGTAAAATCTCTGTAGGATTTTTGATAACAGAAAGCGAATCATTATACGGCCCTCCATCAAAAGAACATGCACCCAACGCTACAACATACTTAGGTTCTGGCATTTGGGCATAGGTACGCAAAAGTGCAGGTAAAATCTTTTTACTTACCAACCCTGTAATCATCAAAACATCAGCTTGTCTAGGGGTAGGCGTAGGCAGATAACCATATCTTTCCCAATCATAACGTGGTCCCATAGCTGCTGCCATTTCTAACGAGCAACACCCTGTACAAAAATGTGCCATCCAAAGGCTTTCACTTTGGGCATAATTAAAAAAATCAAGAATTTTCAGCATATCGATGCTCCTTCATAGCAATAGTAATGGCAATAGCCATAATCACAGCAAACAACGCCCCAATCAAAGAAGCGTGTTTTGCATCAGCATACACAAAAAGTGTAAAAAACAAACCTGTCATATCTACGATAATAAACATAATTGCATACACAAAAAAACTAAAATTAGCTTTTTTAGGTACAGAACTACTCGTAGGTAATCCACATTCAAAATGATCATTTTTGATAGGATCAGGTGCATAAGGAGCCATAAGAATACCAATAAAATAAAGTAAAAAAACTGCCAATACGACACCCACAGTATAGATTAAAAAAATTTCCATAACAACTACTTTCTGGAGTTTCATTTTTTACAAACATTTGTAAAAGTCTTAATAAAGAGTATATCACATATAGTAAGGCTTTGTCTATGATAACCATCAAAAATAACTGTTTTTGATGCTTATCCCTCTAATACCCTACCCAAATGTATTACACTGTTTCATGTCTCCAGACTTTAGTCCACGTTTGAGCCATTTCATGCGTTGCTTGGCAGAGCCGTGGGTAAAGCCGTCTGGGTTTACTTGTCTTCCTGCTTTTTTTTGTAAGGTATCATCTCCTATGGAACTAGCAGCACGAAGTGCTTCTTCTACGTCTCCACGTTCTAGTATGCCAAACTTGTTGTGTGCATGGTATGCCCAGACACCTGCGTAGCAATCTGCTTGGAGTTCTACTTTTACTTGTAGGGCATTGGCTTTTGTGCTACTGCCTCCCCAGCTTTGTTTGGCTCTTTGTACTTTTGCTAGTGTGCCTTGTAGGTTTTGGATGTGGTGTCCTACTTCGTGTGCCAGTACGTAGGCTTGGGCAAAGTCTCCAGGGGCTGAGTGGTTTTTGGCTAACTCTTCAAAAAAGCTTTGGTCAAGATATACTTTTTGGTCAGCAGGACAATAAAAAGGACCCATAGCCGAAGAAGCAAAACCACAACCACTTTTTGTACCTCCACGGTAAAGTACCATGATAGGTTCTTTGTAACGCATACCATACTTAGGTAGTACGGTGTTCCATACGTCTTCGGTGTAGCCTAGTGTGGTTTTCATAAAATCAGACATTTGATTGTCCTTGGCTTCATTGGCTACGGTGGTTTGACCTGTAGTCCTAGTACCCATACCTATCAGCGAAAGAGGGTTAAACCCTGCAAAATATGAAGCAACCCCTAGCCCTATCACTGCCCAACCAAATTTGGTTTTAAGTAAAGGTCTTACTATCGGCCAAAGCATCATCATTATTCCCATAGATGGCATACCACCTCCACTTCCACCTGATGAGCTTCGTCTATCTTCTACATTGCTACTTTTACGTCCACCTTGCCATTTCATACCTATCCCTTTAATATTTAGTGCATTTATTATAGCAGATTGATTATAGATTTTATTTATTGCACTTAAAATAAAAGAATATAGTGTATGATATAGAAAAAAGGTATCTGTATGTTTTATCTAATTGGATTTGTTTTTATACTTGGTCATACATTTCAAAGTAGTGATTATTATAACGATTAACAAGATATACGCTATAATCACTCCATGAAAAAAGATATAACGACCAAAGATACCATCAAAACCATCACCCAAGATATATCCAAATATATTTTAGAACTTGAAGTGACTGAGATTGAATTTGTAGATAAAGAACTCCAACGCATAGAGAAGCGTGAAGCAGACATCGTAGCTTTGTGTAAAGTAAACGGTAAAAAAGCGATTCTCCACCTAGAAATTCAAAACAATAACGATAAAACCATGCACCACAGAATGCTAAGATACTACACAGACATCAAACAAAGATTTGACAAACTAGAAATATATCAATATGTAGTCTATATAGGTAAAGCAAAACTCTCTATGAAAAATGAGATTATTGAAAAAAGACTCAATTTTAGCTATAATATTGTAGATATGCATACGATAGATTGTCAAAAGTTCTTAGATATGAATAGCCCTGATGCTTTAGTCTTAGCGATACTTTGTGATTTTAAAGGTAAAGATGAGTTAGATATATTGACTTATATTCTCACAAGATTAGAAGAACTGACAAAAGACAATGCACATAAACTTGGTAAATATATGCTTATCCTAGATACGCTATCTACCAATAGAGATTTACAAAACAAACTAAAGGAGGCAGAAGATATGTTAAGAACTGTAAAAATAGAAGAGTTACCTAGTTATCAGTTGGTTTTAGAAAAAGGTGTAGAAAGAGGACTTTCAGAAGGCATCATCAAAACAGCTATCACCATGATAAAAGAGTTCAATTTATCAGTAGAAATAGTCGCAAAAAAGCTTAATATCTCACTTGATGAGTTGAAGAAACATTTAAAATAATCTATTTAATTCAATCGAATCTTAAAAAAAAAGATAGCTATTAGACCGTTTGTCCAAAGTGAGCTACTCAACACTCTCCAATCCACATTTAGCGTATTTTCTCCCTCTTGGGCTGTTGAAGCTCTTGATTTTAAGAGGAAGGAGGGGTTTTTGAGTTGTGTTTTTCCGATTTTAGAGTATGGATAATAAAAGAAGAGTGTATATTTAACAGCTGACCCTTTACATTAGGTTTATTATTTTAGCGTAATATTTGTTACTTTTGGGGAATTTATCAGTTTACGATTATGTTCATTTGACCCCTTATCCCCGACATTAATCTGATTATCTAATCTTGATAAAGCGATAACACCATCAATTTTGTTTTCAACATCACTTTCTTCTATGATTTTAATTGCTTGAGTCCTTAATATATAGTTATTAGTATAATCAGACCATACCAACAAATTTATATTCTTATCATCATAATATCCATATCCACTATCCTCAAATAAAAATAACCAATACCAATCTTCATCTATTAGATAATCTAAAATATCGTACCACTGTAAAGACCAAGCAATCAAAGCAATATTATCCGAAATCCATAATATTCGTTTATCTGTTATTGGATAATCATTTAAAATTTTGTATGCAATTTGTTTATCTTTATCCAAATAATTATAAACAAATTTTTTTAAAATTACTAAATTTTCTGCTTTTATATACTTTAAGGCATAAGTTCCTAGCTCTGATACAATGTTGATAATAGCTTCTAAATTTTTATTATTGTTGCAGTTTCTTCTTATTATTTTATTACATTTATTAGCTAAAAATTTACAAAAATCTATATCTCCTGAATGAATAAGTGCTTTTCTTAGTATAGTGGAATTATAATTATTTCTAGTTCCATAATTATAATTATTTAAAAAAATTCTAAGAGGATGCTTTTTGGGAAAAAAAGCTAAAATATTATAATATTCTTTTGTATAATCATAATCTTTAGTTTTATTCCAATCCTGTATAAAATTATTTGCATATTCATAATATTTTTCAAATTCTTCTGAAAGTAAGATTTCTAATGCTTTAACAATATGTATATCTTTATTTATAAATACTTGAGCATATTTAACCCATTCTTTTTTAGTAATCCATGTATCCGATTTTAAATAGCGAATATTGTCAATATATATATTTTTTCTATACCCTTCTATCAACACCTTAGCCAAAGAAACCCCGGCTAAAGTAAGTTTGTAGTAATCTTCCAGTTACAATGATGAAAAAAAACTACATAAAATAATAACTAAATTAGCCACAATCTTAGATAAAAGTTCTCTC
>JAMOTK010000027.1 GCA_027062365.1 Sulfurovum sp. | reverse complement strand
TCTTAACATCTCATCTTGATTATGCATAAAAAACTCCTCTTACTATATATCCCTTACTATATCAAAAAATTACTTTTAAACTACTCTCCTTTGCTTTTTTCTTTTATGCTGAATGGTTACGAAAATTATTATGTTTTAGTCACCAACCATTCAATCAAAAAAACTAACAACAAATCTAACTTTCGTTGTAATTTACAAGATGTCAAGAAGTGCGAAACATAACAAATCGTAGCAACAAAAATATGTTACCTCTACCGAAACAAGCTTTTAAAACTAGAGATATTTTGCTACCATTGTAAAATTTAAAAAAGTACAAATATAGGTAACATATTTTTGTACTCAATCGTTATCTCCCAAATTACCATCTTGACAAAAGTTCACACTTATGTTAACATATCATTATGAAAACAATCAAATTCTACAAATTGCTATCAGGAAAAAGTCCTCTTGAAGAGTTCCTTGATTCTCCTTCTTCAAAAGAAGACCAAAAAGTTCCAAAATCAGAAATATCATTAGCTCAAAAAAGAAAAGATGAATATCTTACAAGAGGAGAATAAAATGAGTAATTTAAAACAATATATTGCTAAACGTAAAGAGGTAGATTGAAAATCATGCTCAAGATATTAGACTCTCAACACTACAAGCATTTGCACACATAATGGGGAAAGAATTAAAAATACAACTTGTCTAAAAAGATAATAAAACATAGGAAGTCAATACATTACCTAACGGAAATTTATCGGCTATCTTCGACCGTTATAGCCACATAAAAAACTTCTTGTAAAACTCGGAAGTGATGCTTTAGCGTCGCCCTTTGACGAGGCTAAAGCCATCGTATCCGATAGGTTTTGCAAGATGTCTATTGATGGTTTATTTTTAATCTCTACTTCGCAGGAGAGATACTAGACGTAGATGGAGACAGAGAAGGCTTTAACTTTCATTTTGCATGGGTTAGTGGTCTTAGAGTGAAATAAGTATCGCTCTTAAAACCATAATATACTACTTCTATACTATAATGATACTAATTTATTTATGGAGGAGTGAGCTATGCAAAAAGAGAATGTAGATGTGTTGATTATTGGGGGAGGGCCAGCTGGTGGGGTTTGTGCCGTCACAGCAAAGATGAACAACCCTGAAAAAGTCATTATGGTTATACGAGAACACGCTCAACAGCTTGTACCGTGTTCTATTCCCTATGTGTTTGGCAATACCTTAAAAACGGTAGAGAATGGCTTGGGAAGTTGTGCGCAGGCTGAAGAGATGGGCATAGAAGCACGTCTTGGGAAAGTCAAAGATATTGATATTGACAATAAAATTGCCTATTATGATGACAAAGCGATTGTGTTTGATAAATTGGTTTTTGCCACAGGGTCTGTGCCTTTTGTTCATGCTTCTTTACAACATTCTTGCACACTCGATGGTGTTTTTACTATCGTCAAAAATGTAGAGCGTATCCGTAAACTCAAAGCCTATACAGAAGACAAACAAAATATTATTATCGTGGGAAGTGGGTTTATCGGTATTGAAATTGCCATAGAATTTGCAGAAGCAGGGAAAAATGTTAAGGTCATTGGAGGGAGTGAATATATCCTCAATAGAGCCTTTGATACAGAGATTGCCCAAGAAGCACAAGCCCTCATGGAACAAAGAGGCGTAGAGTACGTAGGGTCTGATAGAGTCGTAGAAATCATCGACAAAAACAATGACAATATCGTCAATGCAGTCAAACTAAAAAGTGGCAAAATCATTGATGCTGAGGTAGTCATTCTCGCTACAGGATACCAACCCAACACAGACTTAGCCGATAAAGTCGGTCTTTCATTGGGGCATTATGGGGGGATTTGGGTCGATGACTATATGCGAACCTACCACAAAGATATATTTGCCGT
This sequence comes from Sulfurovum sp., assembly GCA_027062365.1. GTDB lineage: Bacteria > Campylobacterota > Campylobacteria > Campylobacterales > Sulfurovaceae > Sulfurovum. The sequence continues at coordinate 7,039 of JAMOTK010000027.1, read as the reverse complement.
AGGAGACTGTACAGCCAGACGAGGTTTCCTCTCTAAAGCCCCATCCAAAGTGATGTTGGCTTCTACCTCTTCAGCCGAAGCACGGGTCGCAGGGACTTCTCTGTATGGGATAAAATACCTCAAAGGCATGAGTGGTACTATCTCTATTTTCTCCACCAAGATAGGCGATACGGTCTTTGCATCAGCAGGAGTCACAGCAGACAAAGCCGAACTCAAAACCAACAAAATGATAGTCATCGGAGCATTCTGGGGACTCAACCGTCATCCTGCTAAGATACCCAATGCCCACAGACAATATGTAAAACTCATCGTATCAAAACACGGAGGACAAATCCTAGGAGGTCAAGTCATCGGAGGCGATGAAGCAGGAGAGATGATAAACCTCATCGGTCACATCATCGAATCAGGACAAAGCGTCTACAACATCATGTCCATGCAAGTAGCCACCCAACCCATGCTAACATCAGCCCCAACCAGCTACCCCCTCATCATGGCCGCCATTATGGCTATTAAAGAGATTGAAGGGTAGAGTTCTCTCGTTCCACTATAATGCATTCCCACGCAGGAGCGATGGGAACGAGAAGGCTCGTAGCAGTGCGTATGAGCTTTGTTTGTAGAGAAAACCTAATTGCCTTCTTTTTTTCCTCACATAACTTTACTTTAATAACATGAACATATCAGTCAATACATGATAAGATTATAAATAAATAAAAGGACTTCAACATGAATAAATTTATACAGATAGTATTTTTAGGACTAAGCTTCCTTGCGTTTACGGGGTGTGGTTCTAGTGACAGTAGTAGTTTGCCTCCTTCAAGAGAAGACCCTATTGCTCAATCGTATGATGTAGTGGATTTACTAGATTTAAAAGATGGCTATATCGTATCAGGGGAGAATGATAGTGGGCAAAATGTGACGCTCTCTTTTTGTTTTGATGATTATAACTATTATAGTGGTGACCGTCAGTGGAATGGATACTATAGACTCAATGGTCAGCGTATCAATATGTTTGATGAGACTCCTACAGGAGGGAGTTATAGGATAGACACATTTAATGGTCTATTAGAAGTAGGTGAAATATATACGATAGATTTTCAAAATGATGAAATTTTCGTTCGCTCTATCTTAGAAGATTTAAGCTGTTAAACTAAGCCTACTCTCTACATGAAAATTACTAATATTGTCACCAAGACACTCACAGCCCCACTCAAAACGCCTTTTGTAACTTCTTTGCGTAGAGTGGAGAGGCTTGAAGATTTGGTGGTAATGATTGAGTGTGATGATGGGTCTATTGGCTATGGAGAGGGTGCTTCTACTCCTGTGATTACGGGGGAGACTATGGGGTCTATGGTTGCGTGTATTGATTATCTAAAGCCCCATCTTTTGGGTAGAGACATTGCAGATTTTGATACCCTACTACACCTCATACATACCCTAATAGTCAAAAACAGTACAGCCAAATCAGCCTTAGAGATAGCCCTTTATGACCTCAAAGCAAAGTCGGCTAAACTTCCTTTGTACCGTATGTTAGGAGGGACTAAAACCTCTTTTCGTACAGATATTACTATCAGTTTGGGTGAGATAGACATTATGATAGAAGATGCTCACAAAGCCATAGCATTAGGCTATGACACCCTCAAAATAAAAATTGGCGATACCATAGAAAAAGATATAGAGAGAATCATCGCCATAGACCATGCTGTAGCATCAACTATCAAACTAAGACTTGATGCAAACCAAGGATGGACGGCAAAAGAGAGTGTGACCCTACTTCATGCTATAGAACGCCAAGGTATTATTGCCGAATTTATAGAACAACCTGTCAATGCCTATGATATAGAGGGGCTTAAATATATCAAAGAACGTGTGCAAACCCCTCTACTCGCTGATGAAAGTATCTTTGGGGTACGTGATGCAAGAAGACTCCTAGAGCTAGAAGCTATTGATTATGTCAATATCAAACTAGCCAAAACAGCAGGGATTAGCCACGCTTTAGCCTTGGCTGACCTCTGCAAAGAGTTTGGGGCTAAGTGTATGATAGGGTGTATGTTAGAAGGCCCTATCTCTGTGAGTGCTGGGGTACATGTAGCCTCTGCTAAGGCTGATTGTATCTCTATGCTAGACCTTGATGCTGTGAGTCTCTTGGCTTCGCATCCTATCCAAACAGAGATAGATTTTAATGAAAGCCACATCACTCTAAACCACGCCCATGGATTGGGTGTAGTATGGTAAGACAATCACTCTAGTATCTAGGTTTTTTCTATATTTTTCGTTATAATTTCATCATGTATAAATTAATTCTTATTTCTCTGTTATCCAATGTGTATCTCTTTTGCTCTGTACACGCTATTGTGAGTATTTTGCCTCAACAAACCTTTGTTCAAGCCATTGGTGGCACAAAAGTGGATGTCTCTTTGATGGTAAGTATGGGGAGTTCTCCTCATACCTATGAGCCTAAACCTTCTCAAATGATGGCTATCTCTAAAGCTAATCTGTATTTTTCTATGGGTGTAGAGTTTGAACATGTTTGGCTTCCTAAATTTGAGAGCCTAAATCCTTCTATGAAAGTCATCTCTTTGAGCAAAGGGATAAAAAAAGTATCTATGTCTCATAATCATCATGGACACAAAGAGAAACATAAAAATGAAGAAGGAACAGCAAAAGACCCTCATATCTGGACAAATCCTCACAATGTAGCAATCATCGCTCAAAATATCTATCAGGCATTGGTAGAAGAAGATGTGACAAATAAAGCCTATTATAAAAAGAATTTAGACCTATTTTTAGCCTTGATACAGCAAACAGATACCCGTATCAAAGAGATACTCTCTTCCCTTAAAGAAAACCGTACCTTTATGGTCTTTCATCCTTCTTGGGGCTATTTTGCTAAGGAGTATGGGTTGAGACAAATTGCTGTAGAGGTAGAAGGCAAAAGTCCTAAGCCTAAAGAGTTGGTAATGCTCATCAAAGAAGCCAAAGAAGAGAAAATCACTGCGATATTTACACAAGCAGAGTTTTCGGATACTTCGGCAAAGATACTGGCTCATGAGCTACATATTCCTGTCATAAAAGTCTCTCCTTTAGCCCCAAATTGGTCAGAAAATCTTATCAATATTGCCAAAGCTATCGCAGGACAACCCTAGTATGCCCGTGGTTGAGATAAAAAACCTTAGCTTTGCCTATGAAAAGCAAGAGGTGCTAGAAGATATTACGCTCAAAGTAGAAGCAAAAGATTTTTTGGCGATTATCGGTCCAAATGGTGGGGGTAAATCAACGTTACTCAAACTACTACTTGGTATCTATAGCTATAAAAAAGGGGAGATTACGGTCTTAGGTAAAAGCCCCCTAAAAAGCCTTGGGCGTATTGGCTATGTCCCACAAGACACCAATGTGAATACAGACTTTCCTATCAAAGTGATTGAAGTTGTTATGATGGGGCATACCCAAGGCAAACGTCCTCTTTTTGGCTATGCCAAAAGTGAGATACTCTGTGCAATGGGGGCATTGACCCAAGTGGGTATGGGTGACTTTGCTCAACACAAGATAGGCGCACTCTCAGGAGGGCAACGCCAACGTGTGATGATTGCTAGGGCTTTATGTACCTCGCCTCAGTTACTCATCCTTGATGAACCTACTTCAAGTATCGATATTACAGGGCAACGTGAGATTTATGAACTGCTTAAAGCACTCAATACGCAGATGACTATCATCGTAGTGAGCCATGATATATCTGTCATTTTAGAGTATGCAAACAAAGCAGCCCATGTCAATAAAAATCTCTCTTATCATGATATTTCAGATAAAAATTCTACTTTTCATACCCATCATACCCACGGAAAATATGAGCATTTTTGTGAGATAGAACTGCTTCAAATGCTAGGAAAACAAAACTGTGAATCTTGTGAAGAACCCCAAAATAGATGGAGTATCAAGCCATGATAGAAGCCTTACAGTTTGAATTTATGCAACACGCACTACTGGCAGGATTTTTGGTCAGCTTTGCTTCTGGGATTATAGGTTCACTTATTATTGTCAATCGTATGGTATTTTTAGCAGGGGGTATCGCCCATACTTCTTATGGGGGTATCGGGATGGCTGTCTATTTTGGATTTCCTATCTTTTTAGGTGCATCACTTTTTGCTGTAGGAGCTGCCCTACTCATCGCTACTTTGACACTCAAAAGTCGTCACCGTATCGATACCTTTATAGGGCTTATTTGGGCTGTAGGTATGGCTATTGGTGTGATATTTATAGATTTAACGCCTGGGTATAATGTCGATTTAATGAGCTACCTCTTTGGCTCTATTTTGGCTGTGAGTCGTATGGATTTGTATTTTATGGCAACGCTTCTTGGACTGATACTACTCATCGTGACCTTTTGGTATCGTGATATTTTGGCTGTCTCTTATGACAGTGAGTATGCCTCATTGCGTGGGGTGAATGTACGCTTTTTTTATACCCTTATACTCATACTCTCAGCCCTAACGGTGGTCATTGCTATTAAAGTTGTGGGGCTTATTTTGGTGATTGCCATGCTTACCATCCCTGTGTATATTGCAGAAAAACTCTCTTCAAGTCTTTTTAGTATGATGTTTCTCTCTGGGGGTATTGCTTCCCTCTTTACACTGGTGGGACTTTGGTTTTCGTATACCTATAATCTTACATCAGGTGCATCTATTATCATCGTTTCGGCTTTTTCTTTGGGTGTTTTCCTTTTGATAACCAAAAAACCCTAAAGAATATAGCTATAATAGTGACAATACTATCCACAGAACAAAAAGGCAAACAATGATAGCACTCAAAGGAAAGACCCCAAAGATTTTAGTCATCGGTGATTTGATGATAGACCATTACTTATGGGGGTCATGTGAACGTATCTCTCCTGAAGCCCCTGTGCAGATAGTCTCTGTAGAGAAAGAAACCTCTGTTTTAGGGGGTGCTGGTAATGTGATACACAACCTTATAGACCTTGGGGCAAAAGTGGATGTACTCTCTGTCATAGGCGATGATGCCAATGCCTTTGAGCTTCAAAAATTACTGCAAGATTTGTCTCTCTCCACAGAGCATATTATCACACAAAAAAACCGTACTACCTCCAAAAAAAGCCGTATCTTAGCTTCAGGACAACAAGTCTTACGCTATGACAAAGAGACCACCCAAGATATAGCCAAAGAAGAAGAAGCCAAACTGATAAAAGATTTTGAAACTATGGTAGACCACTATGATGTGATTATCCTATCTGACTATGACAAAGGGGTACTTACTCCTACCCTTACCCAAGCCATCATCCACTGTGGCAATGCCCATAACAAAAAAGTATTGGTAGACCCTAAGGGTACAAATTTTGACAAATATAAAGGGGCATATCTTCTTACTCCCAATAAAAAAGAAGCCATATTAGCCTCAGGGATAGAAATAAAAGACTCTGCTTCTTTGCTTGAAGCTATTAAATATATCCAGTCTTTATGTTCGCTTGATATTTCATTGATTACGCTTAGTGAAGAGGGTATTGCTTTGTATGATACCCATTTGCGTACCCATCCTACGGTAGCAAGAGAAGTCTTTGATGTGACAGGTGCTGGTGATACGGTGATTGCTTCTTTGGGCTTTGCTTTGGCTTCTGGCTATGCGATAGATGCTTCGGTCAAATTTGCCAATCTCTCTGCTGGAGTGGTCGTAGGTAAACTAGGTTCAGCTACGGCTTCGCTTGATGAGATTATCGAGTATGAGTCAAGTATCCACAAATCTACCAGTGACTTTCATATCAAAAGTATAGAAGAGATACACCTTTTGAGCAGACAACTCCAAAAGCGTGGTAAAAAAATTGTCTTTACCAATGGATGTTTTGACATCTTACATATTGGTCATGTCAAATATTTAGAAGAAGCCAAAAGCTATGGCGATGTACTGATATTAGGACTCAATTCTGATGCAAGTGTCAAAAGACTCAAAGGAGAAAGCCGTCCTATCAATACAGAAGAAGACAGAGCCTATATCTTAGCCTCTTTAGAAGCTGTAGATTATGTGGTAAAATTTGAAGAAGATACCCCCTACACGCTTATCAAAGCTGTACAACCCCATATACTCGTCAAAGGTGGCGACTACGAGGGCAAAGACGTGGTAGGTCAAGACATTGCCAAAGAGTTACGTCTAGTGACTTTTGTCGATGGCAAGAGTACCAGTAAAATCATAGAACGGATACAAAATGACAACTGTTAAAAAAACTATAGCCCAAGAACTAGAAGCACATAAAAAGACCATCGAAGAGGTGTTACTACAGATGCAAACTCCCCTTGAAAAAGCCTCTGAGATTATCGTAAATACACTAAAAAATGGTCATAAAGTACTTCTTTGTGGCAATGGAGGCTCTGCTGCAGATGCCCAACATATCGCAGCCGAACTCACAGGACGCTACAAATCTCAACGCCGAGGGCTTCCTGCTATTGCTTTGACGACTGATACCTCTGCTCTTACTGCTATTAGCAATGACTATGGCTACCAAAGGGTCTTTGATAGACAAGTAGAAGCCCTTGCAAGTAAAGGCGATTTACTCATAGGCATATCCACCTCAGGTAACTCAGCCAATGTCCTCTCTGCACTCACCCTAGCCCAAAAAATGGGATGTAGCACCTTAGGGTTTTCAGGACATGATGGGGGTGCGATGACGACACTTTGCACCCTCAATCTCATCGTCCCCTCAAATGATACCCCACGTATCCAAGAGATGCATATCCTCTTTGGTCATATCTTATGTCAGATTGTAGACGATGCGTTTGAGATATAGTTAAAATTAGGGAAAAGTAACAAGCCCCATCTCTTTTGCAACTTCTTGAAAATGCAAAGCTCGTTGAGCAATAAAAGAGGATATTTTTTTAATAAAACTTTTCTCCTTTTGAGTTAATTCTTTAGTATTTAAGTACCTAAACTAAATTAAACAATACTATCTATACCCATTAAAATCAATCTGATAATATGTACCATAGCCATCAAGAACCTTCTGAATGTATTGCATCATATTTTTCCAACTTAAATAAGCAGA
>JAMOTK010000026.1 GCA_027062365.1 Sulfurovum sp. | reverse complement strand
ATGTCTCTTAACATCTCATCTTGATTATGCATAAAAAACTCCTCTTACTATATATCCCTTACTATATCAAAAAATTACTTTTAAACTACTCTCCTTTGCTTTTTTCTTTTATGCTGAATGGTTACGATATACCATTAGACTACAAAGGGTTTATAGGTGTGCCAATAACCTTTTTACATAAGTTCAATCCCGAGCAGTTTGAAATCATCAAATTTAGAAAAGGGGATAATGGAAAAGATTTATCCATCAATGGGAAATGTCCATATTTTAGAATTTTAATTAAAAATAAACGAATACAAATTGATATATGTAACGAAAGCTATAATCTGACTAACCTATCATAAGGGTGCATTTTTTAATGCACCCAGACTAAAAGTTTAGCTTATTTTTTGCCACTTACTCTTTGACATTCGCTTACAAAGTGCTTGGCATTTTCTACAGGGACATCTGGTAATATACCGTGACCTAGATTAAAGATATGTCTCTTTCCATCCATGATTTTTTGTATACCCTCTACACACTCAGTCGTTGCTTCTTTAGAGTAAAGACGACATGGTTCCATATTTCCTTGGAGGACGTATTTATCTCCTAGTTTGTCTTTTGCCATTTGCATTGATGTTCCCCAATCTACCCCAAAGACATCAAAGTTTCCATACACAAGCCCACGTTCTATAAATGGAGTTACACCTTTAGGGAACATTATAATAGGAGTATTAGGATATTTTGATTTGAGGTAATCACAAATCTCTACCATATATTTCCATGAAAATTCATCATATTTAGATGGTTCAATTGCAGCAGCCCAAGAGTCAAAGATTTGTACAACATCTATTCCTGCTTCAATTTGTCTTTCCATATAAAGCTTGACTACTTCGGTTACTTCTCTAAGAATATTGTGAAGAAGTTCAGGATTAGAATACATCATTTTTTTACAAATATTATAGGTCTTTGTGCCTTGTCCTTCTATCATATAAGTCGCCAAAGTCCAAGGAGCACCTGTAAATCCTATCAGTGCTATCTCATCGCCTCTCTCATCGAGTTCTTTACGTAAAAGTTTAATCGTATCATAGACATAAGAAAGCTTATCAGAGGCTTCTTTGCCTTTTACTAATCTGTCTAAATCTTCTTGATTCTCTAAAGGGTCAGAAAACTTTGGGCCTTCTCCTTTGACAAAAGACAAATCCATTCCCATTTCATCTGGAATTACCAAAATATCAGAAAACAAAATCGCTGCATCAACCCCTACAATATCCAGTGGCTGAATGGTTACTTCTGCTGCTTTTTCTGGTGCATGACAAAGGTTCAAAAAGTTCCCAGCCTCTGCACGTACTGCCATATATTCTGGCAAGTAACGTCCTGCTTGTCTCATCATCCATACTGGTGTGTATTCTGTCTCTTTACCTAAACATGCGTCTACAAATATTTTACTCATTATTTACCTACTTTACCTAAAAAATATAATCCAACTGCCAAAGCAGTAATAGAAAGTGCAAAATACAACATCTCTAAAGCTGTTGTAAAGTGTGTATGTAGCACTCTTTGAAAAAAGTTTACTACAAGTACCATAACGATAACTTTTGCTATCTTGTCTTTGAGTTGATCGAGATTATGTATAGCCAATAGTTTTGAGCCATTTTTACCCTCTGCTTGGTCTATATCGGAGATAAACAACTCATACAAACCAAAAGAGAAGATAAACATCACAACAGCTATCAAATATAAATCAACTGCACCTATAATACCTGCAACGATATCTTCATGAAAGTCTTCAGGATGTGCGTGTGCGATAATGGTATTAAATGTATATACGGCAACGCCCCAAATATCCATAGAAGCGACAATAAAAAGGATAATAGCACCCAATAGACCAAAGACAACTGCTAAAATAACGATAAATCGACTGTTCCAAATCAACCCTTCAAATACTCTTTCTATCATTAGTTATTCTCCTCTAATTTTATCCATTTGAGTGCAATACGCACAGCATTGGTAGCTGCACCTACTCTCACTTGGTCTGCTACACCCCAAATATGTAAAATATTGTTATCAAATAAATCTTTTCTGATACGTCCTACATAGGTCTCATCGGTATCTGTAGCGATGATAGGCATAGGATATTCATTTTTACTCATATCATCGATGACAGTCACATTTTCAAAATTTGCTAAAACTTCTCTACATTTATCTACATTGACATCCACATCAGATTCAAATGTAATCGTGATAGATTCAGAATGAGAACGCAATACAGGCACACGCACACAAGTCGCTGACAACGCAAAGTTTGTATCCATAATCTTGGCTGTTTCATTGACCATTTTCATCTCTTCTTTGGTGTAGCCATTTTCTTGTGGTATATCAATATGAGGAATGACATTGAGTGCTATTTGGTGGGCAAATGCTTTGCATTCACTCTCTCCTAGCTTAAAGGCAAAGAAATCTTGCATTTGCTTCACAAGCTCTTCCATCCCTGCTTTTCCTGCTCCTGATACGGCTTGATAGGTACTCACATCTACTCTTTTGATGCCATAAAGGTCATGAAGAGGTTTAAGCAATTGCACCATTTGGATAGTAGAACAGTTTGGATTGGCAATAATGCCCGTATCTTCCCAAAGCTCTATATCATGAGGATTAACTTCTGGTACAACCAAAGGCACACGCTCATCCATACGGAAATGAGATGTATTATCAATCACCACAGCCCCTGCTTCGACTGCATATTTTGCATATTTTTCAGAGATAGAACCACCTGCTGAGAAAAAGGCAATATCAATACCTTTACCTTCAAATACCGTCTCGGTAAGCTCTTCTATCTTATATACTTTACCATTAAATTCAATAGGATTTCCTGCTGAATTTGACGATGCTAAAGGTAAAAGAGTATCTATAGGAAATTTCACCTCTTCTAATACTCTAAAAAGTTCTTCTCCCACGGCACCTGAGGCACCGATGACTGCTACATTATATTTTTTCACTTATTCTAATCCTAACTCATTGTCATTTTCTGTTTGATTTTCATCTTCAGATTTTTCTTCTTTTTGACACTTTGCCATAGAGACAACCGTGTCCTTTTTCTCTACAGATACCACTTTTACACCAGAGGTATTACGCCCTGCTTTTCTAATTTGTTCCATATCTACACGTATCATTTTACCTATTGAAGTTAAACACATCAAGTCTTTGTTTTCTTCTACTGCTACCACACCGACTACATCACCCGTTTTGGCTGTTAATTTCATAGAAATCACACCTTTACCTGCACGGTTTTGTTCTCTATATTCAGAAGCTACGGTACGTTTACCGAGTCCTTTTTCAGAGAGCATTAGTAGTTCATCTTCTTCATTTTCTATGGTAATAGCACCACACACATAATCATCTTCTATTTTGAATTTGATAGCTGTAACACCACGAGCCACACGCCCAATCTCTCTAGCATCTTCTACCTTAAATCGGATACAAAGACCTTTTTTAGTCGCGACAAAAAGCCATTTTGTATTGGGCTTCACGATATTAGCATCTACTATCTCATCATCTTCATCAAGGTTAATCGCTCGTACCCCATTGCTTCGGATATTGGAATATTCAGAAAGGTTACTACGCTTCACGATACCCTTTTTGGTAAAGAACACAAGACCTTTGTCTTCATTGAAGTCTGTTGTTGGGATGATAGCCATAATCTTTTCATCTTTTTGTAGATTAATCAGATTGACCACTGCTTTACCTTTGGCGATACGGCTTCCCTCTGGGATACGATACACTTTGAGCCAGTAGAGTTGTCCTCTATTGGTTACAAACATAAGTGTATCATGTGTACTAGAGGTAAAGAAGCTTTCTATAAAGTCATCATCATGGGTGGTCACTGCTGTTTTGCCTTTGCCTCCACGGTGTTGCTTTTCATACTGCTTCACGGGTACACGCTTGATATAGCCTCTATGGGTAATGGTAACAACCACTGGCTCATTTGGGATAAGGTCTTCAATGTCTATATCATCATAATCATCCACAATCTCTGTACGTCTAGGGATAGAAAACTTATCACCTATTTCTACCAGTTCTTCACGGATAATTTTATTGATTTTATCTTCACTTTTGAGTATCGCTTCTAGTTCTGCTATGAGTTTGAGTAACCCATCGAGTTCATTCTCAATCTTCTCTATCTCTAGTCCTGTAAGCCGTCTAAGTCTCATCTCCAAGATTGCTTTGGCTTGAATCTCAGAAAGTGTAAATCTTGCCATGAGATTTTCTCTAGCTTCCACATCATCTTTAGAAGCACGAATAATCTTAATCACCTCATCGATATTATCTACAGCAATTTTAAGCCCTTCTAATATATGGGCTCTAGCTCTTGCTTTTTCAAGCTCAAAGATAGTTCTTCTAATGACCACGGTTTTTCTATGTTTCAAGAAAATATCAAAAAGCTCCATAAGATTAAATACTTTTGGTTCTTTGTTGTTGATAGCCAACATGATAATCCCAAAAGTCACTTGCATTTGTGTCTTTTTAAAGAGGTTATTAATCACTATCTCACTCATCGCATCACGCTTTAGCTCGATGACTACTCTCATACCATCACGGTCAGACTCATCACGTATCTCTGAGATACCTTCTAATTGTTTATCACGCACAAGTTGGGCGATATTTTCTATTAGTCTGGCTTTATTGACCTGAAAAGGAAGCTCATCAATAATGATAATTTCTTTGGTCTTGGTCTCTTCGATATGTGTGGTAGCTCTAACCTTGATACGTCCACGCCCCGTTGTATAGGCATCTGTAATTCCCTTTTTACCAAAGATTATCCCTCCTGTAGGAAAGTCAGGACCTTTGACAATTTGCATCATATCATCTATCGTAGATTGAGGATTGTCGATACGTAAAATAAGCGATTCTATCAGCTCTTCCAAACGATGAGGAGGGATATTGGTTGCCATTCCTACTGCGATACCACTAGAACCATTGAGTAATAAGTTTGGTACACGTGCAGGTAAGACATCAGGCTCACGCATAGAGTCATCATAGTTAGGAACAAAATCTACCGTATCTTTGTCCAAATCACTTAGTAGCTCTTCTGCTATCTTGGTCATACGTGCTTCGGTATACCTCATCGCAGCTGCGTTATCTCCATCGACTGAACCAAAGTTTCCTTGACCATCGACTAGTGGTGCATGCATAGAAAAATCTTGTGCCATACGTACAAGTGCATCATACACAGAGTTATCTCCATGAGGATGATACTTACCTATCACATCCCCCACGATACGAGCAGACTTTTTATAAGGGCTTCTATGCGAAAGATGTAAATCTTCCATCGCATACAAAATCCTACGATGCACAGGCTTCAAACCATCTCTAGCATCAGGCAAAGCACGTCCTACGATAACAGACATAGAATAGTCAAGGTAAGAAGCCCTCATACTATCTTCTATCAGTATCTCTTGAGTATTTTCATCATTTTCAAACAAATCAGACAATTATTTTCCTTTTTAAAACAAAGTAAACTATTTTATCTAATTGATGAGTAAAAACACTTAAAAGTGCTTAAAATAGCCATTTAGAGCCATTAAATGGTTATTTTTAGATTATTTTCTTTTTTGATTAACATAATAAATTTAAGAAATAAGAGTCTGAAGCTACTAGCATTATGTCATCCCACTAAATAATGGCAAAAGGCACTAGTAGTTTTGGATGTTTATGGGTAGTAAGTATAAAATCTTGCATTTTTGAAGAGATTAATTTTTTCCATTTATTACTATTGAGGCATTTTTCAAAAGGTATGATATGTAAAACATGGTTGATTTGTGCTATCTCTCGGATAGGATTGGCAATTTTTTGTTCTATTCTTATCTCTATATTCAAAATCTGTGCGAGTGTCTCATAATGCTCAATAATCATATCTTTATTTTGAAAATCACCTTCAGGATTGAAGTCACATAAAGCCAATTTAAGTCCTAATTTTTCAGAAATATCAAAAGCTGTAGAAGAGATAGATTCCATCTTTCCTTTATCATTCATCAAAATGATTGAACTAGTACTACCCATCAATGTATTATCGCCAAATAAATAGACAAGCTTTTTTAAATCATACAGTGTATGTTTTAAATTATCTGCTTCAAAGGCAGGGATAGACCCCATGACCAATCCAATATTATGTTCATGAATATCAAATTCTATCAACCTCTGTACCTCTTCATTTTGATAAGAGATAGCAATCGTCACCTGTTTAGAGTCATACCGTTTAAGCTCCTCTAACAACATAAAATCATTGGGATAGATAATACGTACAAAAAGTGATTTATTTTCTAATTTATCCAAAAGATACAACGCTTCAGAAAGATAGGTAATTACATTTTTACTATCATGTCTAAAGTCTAAGATAAGATACACATCTTTACCAAATGGCTCAGGAAAGAGTCCCATACGCTTGTTAATTGTTTTATATACACCATCAAGTACCACAGGTTTACCTAAGATAAGTAGCGTATCATTAGGACGTATCATGGTAGCATTGGTTGGTAAGATTTGTTTTTCATCACGGTAAACTACTGCAATTTTCCATTTACGTTGCACGATAGAACCGACATGTCTATAGGCATACGCCGAACCAAAAGGCACATGAACTTCCATTATTTCACCCCGTCCTAAACCTATATTTTGTGCAACAAGAGGTACATTAGGAAGTTGATTATAAAGATGAGTTGCCAAAAGTTCTTCACGGTAAAGTATGGTAAGGTTATCGTACTCTTCTTCAATGGCATTGCTATCATCCCATTGATGAAGCAAGACAATACGTATCTTACTGTTAATGAGTTCAATATTTTTAAGTACATAACGCACATCTTCCAATTCTTCTATAATAATAAAAATTTCAGAAAATTTCACATCATTCATGATACGAGAGAGCTTCGCGTAGCTTGTAGGGTCAGCCTCTAATAGTGTAATGTTTTTACCAATCTTATTTGGAATGGTATTGGCTTTATAACATGTCACACAATAGTGATTGTCTGCTACTCTATTTTTGCTTATATTTTCAATAAAATGCCGTGCAATACTACCACTGGCTAAAATTAATATATTTTTGATGCTCTATCCTCTTATATTTTTAGATACAATTACGTAATTTTAAAGAGGATATTATAACACAATGGAATTTCAGATAGATAAAATAGAAGGAAAAGCGAGAGCTTGTACGATAAAAACCAAACATTCTACCATACACACCCCTGTTTTTATGCCTGTAGGGACACTAGGGGCTGTCAAAACTTTGGATGCCCTAGATTTAGCAACATTCATCAAACCAGAAATCATTCTTGCCAATACCTATCACATGTATATTCGTCCTGGGGATGACGTAGTAGCCAAAATGGGTAAACTTCACGGCTTTAGTACCTTCCCAAAAAGCTTTCTCACCGACTCTGGAGGCTTCCAGGCCTTCTCTTTGTCTAAAAATGTCAAGATAGATGAAGGGGGTATTACTTTTGCTAGTCATCTTGATGGCTCAAAGCACTACTTTACACCTAAAAAAGTGATAGATATACAGCATAATCTAGGCTCAGATATTATGATGATACTCGATGACCTTGTAGCCCTCCCTGCTACCCAAGAGCGTATCGCATCTAGTATCGACCGTACCACACGTTGGGCAAAGGAGAGCATAGACTACTTTCGAGCCAAACAAGCTGAGGGTATCGGTACAGAGCAAAATATCTTTGCCATCATCCAAGGAGGCACAGACCAAGCCTTTAGAGAAAAGTCAGCCAAAGAGCTTTGTGCTATGGACTATGATGGTTTTGCCATAGGTGGGCTTAGTGTAGGTGAAGCAAATCAAGATATGTACGATACCGTAACATGGACAACACAATTTATGCCCAAAGACAAACCACGCTACCTTATGGGTGTGGGAACACCTGAAGATTTGGTAGAAAATGTTTCTCGTGGTGTAGATATGTTTGACTGTGTCATGCCCACACGTAATGCACGAAACGGTACACTCTTTACAAGCTTTGGCAAAATCAATATCAAAAAAGCAATGTACACAACAGACGATAGCCCCCTAGACCCAGAGTGTAAGTGCATGGTATGTCAAACCTACTCACGTGCTTATCTTCGTCATCTCTATCGTGCAAAAGAGCTTACCTACTTTAGACTAGGTACGATACACAATCTATATTATTATCTCAATCTCATGACAGAAATGAGAGAGGCGATATTAGAAGAACGTTTTGAAGCATTCAAACAAGAATTTTATCAAAAACGTAACAAATCATAAAAGTTATTTTAAATAAGACTATTTTTATCCTATTTAATTTTACTTGTGATATAATAGTCTTACCAAAACAATAAAAGGAATACATAATGCCAAAAATCAATAAATACGTAGACATCTCAGAAGTAGACAGAGAAGCCAAAAAAGACCTCATCGACAGACACTCACCATTCATCACATGTGCAGACACAGCCACAGCTGGAGAGCCATTTGAAGTAACAGTTAAAATGGGTAACGAATATACTCACCCAGATGATTTTGACCACTACATTGAATCAGTAACTCTTTTTAATGGAGAAACAAAATTAGCACAAGCTACATACATCCCAGGAACTCTTGGAAATGTAAAAGCACACAACACCACTACATTTACCATCATCCCAACAGGTAAAAAACTCAAACTTGTAGCCCATGGCTACTGTACAAAACACGGTATCTGGGAAGGTACAACTGTAGAAGTAGCAGTAAACTAATCCTCTGTAATGCCCTACTCTTGGGCATTACATAACTTCATTCACTATCTCCAAAATTTTCTTTTATCCCCTATTTGTCTACGTTTATCTGAAAATATCTCATCTAGTGTATCAAAATAAGTAAGTCCCTAACCAAAGCCATCTAGTAATTTTTTCACATGTGTGTATAAGGTTTCAAAAGATACAAAAGCTTTAACATCAAACCATCTATATTTCATCTCTCTCCATAAGATTTCAATCAAATTTAATTCAGGAGAATAGGGAGGAAGATAGAGTATTTATATACCTATCTATTTCTTTAAATTGTAATATTTTTTAATAAATATGGCATTTTGCAATACCTATCAGATATTTCGTTTTATCTTTATTTTGTTATTTGGAGTCTGATAGGCATTCCACAGCTGGAGAGACTGTGGAATGAGTAAAACGAGTAAAAAATCAAGACAATTAAAAAATAGGGTTTTTGAAAAGCTTTTCTGTAACCATTCAGCATAAAAGAAAAAAGCAAAGGAGAGTAGTTTAAAAGTAATTTTTTGATATAGTAAGGGATATATAGTAAGAGGAGTTTTTTATGCATAATCAAGATGAGATGTTAAGAGACATA
>JAMOTK010000025.1 GCA_027062365.1 Sulfurovum sp. | reverse complement strand
TTGGGTTTTTATGAAGATGATGAATGTTTTAAGTATTTACGATGTTGAATCACTTTTTACCTTTAAAGAACAAATCGGGGATATGATGGGTATGGAACTTTGAGTTGTGTAGAAAGGTATGGATTTACTATAATATTATCTCCTTTAATTTCTCATAAATCTTCTCAGCCATAATCTTATAGCCTTTAGCATTAGGGTGTATTTGGTCACTTTTAAGTGAAGGTTTTGAGATAATATCGGCTAACATTCCTAAGAGTAGAGGTATATTTTCTTCCTCTGCTATTTCTTCATAAAGTGCTAAAGGGGAGAATCCAAAGAGGCTTAGATTTGGTACGGAAATGAGTAGTACTTCAATGCCTTTTTCTTTTGCCATGTGTATCATGGTTTTTAGATTGGACTTTAGACTCTGTATAGACAAACCTTGCATAATATCATTTCCCCCAAAGAAAAGTATCATGAGTTTTATACTGTCGTCTTCAAGTAGTTTAGGTAAACGTCTTAACCCATCATGAGAAGTCTCAGCAGGGTTACCTGCGTTAATTACTTTATGTCCAGAGAGATGGCTTAGTATAACTGGGTAACTTTCATTAGGGTTTGCATTGTACCCATAGGTAAGTGAGTCTCCAAAAGCTAAAATGCTGTCTTGTGGGTTTAGTGGTTGTATGGTAGACTCCTTCGTGCTGATAGAAAATAAGACAATGGCAATCAGTAAAAAAACTGCTATAAATTTCATTATTATCCTCTAAACTTTTCTATCTTCTCTTCACTTCCTGTGATTTGCCATGAGACGGTTGAGATTCCAAAATCTCGTTCATACTGGGTGATACCTAAGGTTTTTAATGTGTAGAGGGTTTTGTCTATATCGCTATAAGAGGTCTCAAAGGTATGGAGTATCTCTTTTTCGTAGGGTATGAGGTGTGCTTCTTTGAGTACATTTTTGACACTTAGTGCATAAGCTCTTGCCATGCCTCCTGTGCCTAGCTTAATGCCTCCAAAATAACGCACTATCAAGACAGCCGTATTTATCAAGCTTTCGCCTCGTAAGACATTCAGCGTAGGTGTACCTGCACAGCCTTTGGGTTCGCCATCGTCAGAGGAATTTTCTACTATTTGTTCAAAGTGATTGAGGTGGCGTACAGCATAGACTACATGATTGGCTTTAGGGTGTTGGGCTTTGAGTTTGTCTCGTAAGCCTTCATACTCCAAAAAAGGCACAAGATGGGCGATAAATTTAGAGCGATTTACCTCTGTGGTATACACCGATGCTGTATCTATCGTTTTCACGTGTATTCTTTAATCTTATTGGCTATAAAATCTACAAACTTATCACTGTCATTCATACACTTTGCTACGATATAATTATCATATTTTATCTTGTCTGCTATCTCTCTGTGTTCTATATCTAGCTCAAACACTGTCTCCGAGTTATCAAGGGTAAATGCCAAAGGGAAAATCACCACTTTTCTATGGTAAGGATTACGCAAGACATCAACGAGATTGGGTTCTAGCCACGCAGAAGAACCTACTTTAGACTGATAGACCAGTTTAATCGCATGAAAGTCTATGCCTCGCTCTTTGAGATAAATTTTAATGGCTGATGCGTTACCCTCTACTTGATTTTGATAAGGGTCTCCTGCATGGATGATACTCACAGGTAAGCCATGGGCAGAGAGTAACAAATCATAATCACGTGTATCTTTTCCTTCCATTGCTTTGATGATTTCATCACAAGAAGCTTCTATATAATCATAATCATCATAATAAGGGTCAATCACTGTTATCTTAGGATGATACTCCAAGGCTTCACAACGTGCTTCTACATCTTCTACAGAAGAGAGGGTTGTAGTCGTAGAATATTGTGGATAAAGAGGGAACAATACTAACTCTTCTATGCCTTTGTCTTTACAATCACGCAAAGCAATATCTGCAAAAGGAGGCACATAACGCATCACAGGGTAGATAGGCATATCAAGCTTAGGGCTAAGTTTGGCTATGAGGTCTTGGGTTAGTCCTAAAAGTGGAGATTTCCCACCGAGTAACCCATAGTTTACTTTCACATCTTCCAAACGTTTACTGATAATAATATAAGAAACCAATTTACGGCTATATCTATCCATCGTTAATATATTTTTATCAGCAAACATATTATTGAGAAAAAGTTCCACTTCATTGATACTGTTTGGTCCTCCCATATTGAGAAGAAATAGTGCTTTATTCATTGTTATCCTTATTATGAGGAGTATTTTAGCATAGAGAGTGTAAAATAATGATAATTAACGCAAAAAGGATTCATCATGATTATCATTCCTGCACGTATAGGGTCAAGTCGCTTTCCAAATAAGGTCTTAGCAGACATTGGAGGGATACCTATGGTTATCCGTACTGCTATGGCAGTGGCTGATGTAGACAACGTGACCATCGCTACAGACTCAATAGAAGTCATAGATATAGCCCAAAAACACAACATAAACGCTGTTATGACAGCTCACACCCATCAAAGTGGTACAGATAGGATATATGAAGCAGCAAAAAAGTTACAACTCCCAAACGATGAAATCATCATCAATGTACAAGGAGATGAACCTTTTATAGAAACAGACGTGGTTCAAGCTATCTATAATCTTACCTCCAACAACCGTCATAACGAAAATATCATCATGAACTCATGCTATAAAACCATCTCCAATCCAGAAGCCGATGACCCTAACATCGTAAAAGTAGTGACCAATGAACACCACATAGCACTTTACTTTTCTCGTGCCAAAATTCCCTACCCAAGAGACCACCACTTCAATCACTACAAAGGACACTTAGGTATCTATGGATTTACTATGAAATCCTTAGCCATATTTTGTAACAGTACGCCCTCTGCTTTAGAAGAGATAGAAAAACTAGAACAACTCCGAGCCTTGCACCACGGCTACAAGATAGCCATGACGGAAGTCAAAACAGAAAGCTTTGGGATAGATACGCTTGAAGATTTAGAAAAGGCTGTGAGGCATCATAGGCTTTAAATGGCTCTTAAATATCCAACACCAATTTCACAGGACAGTGGTCTGAACCCATGATTTGGTCTAGGATGTCGGCTTCTACGATGTTTTCTTTTAAGTCATTTGATACATAAAAGTAGTCTATTCTCCAGCCTACGTTGTTGCCTCTAGCACCTGCTCTGTAGCTCCACCAGCTGTATCGGTCTATCTCATCGCCGTGCATATATCTAAAGGTATCTATAAATCCAGCTTCTAAAAGTTTGTCTTGCCATGCTCGTTCCATGGGGAGGAAACCTGAAGTTTTTTCATTGGCTTTAGGACGTGCAAGGTCTATAGGGTGGTGGGCTGTATTGACATCGCCACAGATAATGATAGATTTACTTTGTTTACGTAAGCCCAAAATATGCTCTAAAAAACGCTCATAAAAGCCCATCTTATAGGCAAGTCGTTCTTCATTGCGTTGACCATTTGGGAAATAGACATTGAAGTAAGCGATAGTACCAAAATGATATTCGTTGATACGTCCTTCGTCCAAGATGTCAACTGCTTCACAACAACTACCTTCTCCTTTGGTATCGGTATACAGGGCTACCCCTGATTGACCTTTTTTAGAAGAAGAATTGATACTTTGAAATTTATAGTTTCGCATAAAGATGCTTGGAGGGATTTGCTCTGCTTCTGCTTTGATTTCTTGTAGTCCTAAGAAGTCTACATTGGCATCATCTATCCATCTTAGTGCCTCTTTTTTGTCTACGGCTCGTATACCGTTGACATTCCATGATATAAAAGTACATTTTGCCATAAGAATCCTTGATTATTTAGATAGTATCATATCAAAAAAGGATATAAATTATGGCACTATAGATTTTACCTATCTATCTCCTATCACGTTTAGAAGACTTTTTCTTTTCTGTTTTGGATGTGGGTTTGGGTTTGGGTTTGGGTTTGGATGCATCAAAAGCTTTGAATGCATCTCTTTTTGTGGTTTTTCGTTTTTTACTTTTGGGTGCTGGTCTTGTACTGTTTTTTTTCTTTCCAAATGCCCCGTCTGTAGATTTGTGTTCTTTTGGGTTTTTTCTTGCACCTTTTTGCTTGGGTATGGATTGAGGTGCGTAGCCTTCGAGGTTTTCTTTGGGGATGGCTTTTCCCATAAGCTTTTCTACATCTTTGAGGGCTACCATTTCTAATGGAGATATGAGGGTAATAGCCAATCCTTGATTTCCTGCTCTACCTGTACGCCCTATCCTGTGTATATAATCGCCTGTGACGTGTGGTATATCATAATTGATAACAATATTAAGATGAGGGATGTCTAATCCACGTGCAGCGATGTCTGTGGCTACGAGGATACGTATACTTTTACTTTTGAAGCCTTCTAATGCTCGTGTACGTTCTCCTGCACTTTTGCCTCCATGTATCAAAGATGTTTTGAGTCCAGAGAGATTTAACTCTTTTGCTACCTCATCTGCAATTTCTTTTTTACGAACAAAGACTAAGACGTGTTGATAGTTTCTTGACCCTATGAGATACGAAAGTAATTCGGTTTTTTTCTCTTTTTCTACAGGATAGACGAGCTGTTCTACTGTCGTAGCTGATGTACCCATGCTGTCTACTTCTATGAGTTTGGGCTTCGTGAGTATCTGTTCTGCTAGTCTTTTGACCGAGCCTGAAAGTGTGGCTGAGATGAGTATATTTTGGCGACGTTGGGGAAGGTATTGAAGTATTTTACTCACTTCATGCACAAATCCCATATCCAAAATAGTATCTGCTTCATCAAGTACCAGATAATCAACACTCTCTAAATTGATATTTTTTTGATGAATATGTTCTAGCAGTCTTCCCGAAGTCGCTACGATAATATCCATACCAGATTTAAGTCTATTTGCCTGAGAAGTTAAATTTGCCCCTCCATACAGTACCATACTCTTAATAGGCAGATATTTACCATAGCTCTGTATAGAAGCATGTACTTGTCGTGCTAATTCTCGTGTGGGTACGAGTATCACAGCTTTAGGATAGTGCTGATTGGGTACAAAAGAGCGTGAAAGCTCTTGGAGTATAGGCAGTGCAAATCCTGCTGTTTTTCCTGTGCCTGTTTGCGCACCACCCATAACATCACTGCGTGTAAATATCGCAGGAATGAGGGCTTTTTGTATGGGTGTGGCATATTCATACCCTTTGTCTTTCAGGGCTTTGAGTAGGGGTTCACAAAGACCTAACGTGGCTAATGACATGGGTTGTTCTTTTTATTATTGCTTTTTTTCATTGCATTTTCTTTTATTTCTTATTTGCATTGTGTCTTCTTTGCATTTTCATTTTATGTTTTGCTACTTCTCTCATATCGGCATCGGAGTCACTTTCATCAACTATCTCTACCCCTAGTATCGTCTCAACACAGTCTTCTAATGTTACGATACCCTCTGTTTGGTCATAGCTATCAAGTACCAAAAACATATGTTCTTTTTTCTTGATAAACAAATCAAGTGCCATGGAAACTGGGATATTTTCATTAATTTTATAAATATCTTTTTGTATCTCCGATAAGGCGACTGAATCATCTATCAAGGCTTGTTTAAATATCTTTTTAGTCATCACTATACCTGTAATCTTTTCGATATTATCATCAAAAACAGGCACACGTGAAAATTTAAATATTGCAGATTCATTCTCCACTATATCTTTGATAGTTCTTTTGCCATCTAAAGCAAAGACGACCGTTCTAGGGGTAAGTATCGTTTCTATTTTAATTGTATCGAGTAACAAGATATTTTCTATGATGTCTGATTCTTGTTCATCTAGTACCCCCTCATCTTCACTCATGAGCGTACTTTCTATCAGTTCTTGACGTGTAAGACTCATACCATTGTCATCTTTTTTGATACGATTGGTCACAAAAAGAGTCATCAAAATGATAGGATAGGTCATCCAGATAAAAATACGAATCACATACGCAGCCATAGGTGCTAACTGTTTCCAGTAGGTTGCCCCTATGGTCTTGGGGATAATCTCTGCGAAAAATAAAATAGCAAAAGTCAATACAATAGAGACATAAAACACAGCACCTGTACCATACACATGTTCAGCTTGAGCCCCCACAGCTGCAGCACCCAAAGTATTGGCAATCGTGTTCAAAATCAAGATAGAAGCGATAGATTTATGTATCTGCTGTTTATGATTTTTAAGCAATGCCCCTACTTTTGGTTTTTCTTTTTCAAGTACCGAAATGTAAGGCATATTGACAGAG
The DNA here is from genome assembly GCA_027062365.1 of Sulfurovum sp. GTDB lineage: Bacteria > Campylobacterota > Campylobacteria > Campylobacterales > Sulfurovaceae > Sulfurovum. Next base: position 3,348 of record JAMOTK010000025.1, on the reverse strand, counting down.
AGTAGTACCGACTCCAAAACAGAGCATATAAAAGAGACAATCACCGCAGCGAAAAAATATAAAAGTAACAAGTCCATTTGACTAAAAAATCCTTTTTGAATCTATAAGAGATTCTACAATAAAATAAGGGTAGATAACCCTAAAAAACTAACAAAACCAACGATGTCAGTCACAGTAGTGAGTATGACAGTACTTCCAATAGCAGGATCGACATCCATTCTTTTGAGTAACAGTGGCACCATCGAGCCAAAAAATCCTGCTGAGAGCAAATTGATGACCATAGAAAGGGCTATCACGACACCTAGTAACCATGTATCAAACCACAACGAAGCAATAATTCCCATGATTATAGCAAAAAACAACCCATTTACAAGGGATAATATCACTTCTTTTCTAATCGTACGAAAAGCATCATGCTTTGCAATATCCCCTAAAGCCAATTGACGCACCACCACAGTCAAACTTTGTGTCCCTGCATTGCCTCCCATAGAAGCCACAATAGGCATCAAGATAGCCAATGCCACAAAGGTTTGTAACGTCTCTTCAAACATAGAAATAACCAATGAAGCCATGATGGCAGTCAAAAGATTGACCATAAGCCATATCGCACGTGCTTTTCCTGCTTTAAAGATATTGTCATCTTCTTCTGCATTATCATCAACCCCTGCTAGATTAAACATTTGATCCGTAGCCCTATCATCTATAATATCATAAATATCATCAGAAGTAATACGCCCTAAAAGGATACCTTTACTATCTACAATAGGCATAGAAGACAAATCATACTCTTGAAACTTTTGTACCACTGTATCTATATCATCATTGACATATCCTACTATAGGTTTGTATTTTTCTGGATTTTCATTGATATTTTCTTCTAGTGTTGTATGAAAATTAAAGATTAAAAGGTCTTCTAATCCAATACCATAACGTAAAATATGATTGCTATCAGTCACAAAAAGATAATTTACATTTTCCAGTTCATTTTTCTTGCGTAAGGTCACAAATTTTTTGATAATATCTTGCACGGTATGATTTAAGGTAGCAGTATACACTTCTACTTGCATATATGCCCCTGCTTCATCTTCTTGATACTGTTTAAGATGCAAAATATCTTTTTGGTCTTCCTTATCCAAAATAGCAAAGACTTCTTTAGCTCTTTGGCTATCTATCTCTTCTAGCTCTTGTATAAAGTCTGTTTGGTCATCGGACTCTAGCCTTGTAACCGAGTGGGCTAATTCTTTGACCGTACAAGCATTCACAATATCTTCAAGGTATCGGTCAGGGAGTTCTAGTGCTATATCGGCTATCAGTGCTTTAGGTATCGTTTGTATAGCTTTTGCAAAATTTTTATGGTTTAAATCTTTTAAGAGCTTTGCTATTTCTGAGGGATGTAAGTCTTCTTGATGATGTTCTTTTAGATATTTATGTAGTTTTTTCATCATTGTCCCTTTAGCAATTTATGGAGAAGGGAATTATACTTGATTAGATATGAGAAGAGGGTAAAGACAAAGAAACATTCTTGTAATAGATAAGAATGTTTCAAAAGTATTAGTTTACAGGAATATCACATTTTTTAGTGATCATACAAAGTGGACAAAAGTTTGCAAGTCCAGCAACAAGAGGGATAACCCCTAGATAAAACCATGCGTTACCACTATAAACACCAAACCCAATAAGTCCTAATCCTAAAACAATTCTAATCGGACGACATGCTTTTCTAATTTTATTTACATTCATTTTTATTTCCTTTAATTATAATAATTTAAGATTATACACTAATTTTTATAAAAAAGGATAATATTACTCTGATTTAAAAAATATCTACTATAATTTCTCTTATGTATCAAAAAAAGAAAGAACGTCTCTATATCTCTGAATTACTAGAAGACCCTGCCGTAACCTATCCCTCTTACTATCTATTGAGCCTAAGTATGGCTAAAAATGAGATACTTCACACCTCACTTATCGCCTTACATAGCTTTGATTTTACCTATTATGAAATACCCAAAAACCATGAAGACATCTTTGCCATGCTACACTCAGGTATGTTTCCTATTTACAAAGAAAAATACCTCGTAGGATACTTTGGCAATAAAATGATGTACCTAGAATCCAATGGATGGAAAGGTATGCCCTCCACAGAAGACATCTTCAAGATGGAAAATTGGTTGGTGTGTTAAGCACTGTATAAAACTAGGTGCATCAAATGTTTTATCCAATAATCTTTTCTTAATCTTCATTATTTACCCCTTATATTTTAAGCTCATATATGCTCTTTTAATGGAATATCAATAATTATTGCTCATTTATGTTCCAATAACGGATATAAAAGTATTAAAAGCACACTTTATATTTAAGGCTTATACGCTAAATACTAGCTAAATAAGTAAAAATATGTCAGATTATAAGATTTTCAACTAAATGTACATTATTAATAGACACTTTTTTTGTCCATATAACGGCTATTTCAAGGGTATTTACGCTAAAATGGGGTTGAATAAATAGTTGCTCTGAACGCTACGCATTCAGAGCAACGGGGCGTGGGCTGAACGCCCTCTAGTCGTCTGATGCCTAGCATCAGACAACAAGTGGGAGAAGCAATCACCCAATGAAAAAGTAAACTTTCTCATCGGATGTTGCTTACCCACGCCCCGTTATGCTCACATTTCAAACACATCTGAAGTTTGAACACAGCTATTTAAAAATAGTTAGTTTATATTACTGGAGTAAGAATGGAATTAGTCGGGGAAGAAGAGTTTAATGCAATAGCAGGAAAAATGATGTCACCAAGAAGGAATATGGATACCTTTAACGGTGATGATTTTTTGTGTGCATGTGGTTCACATCATAAATTTCAAAAAGACTACATTTATGTTGTATCCGAAGGTTTTAATGGAAAATTTGTATTCATGTGTCCAAGCAATGAAAACCTCATTAGTGTTATACAAACAAAAATGAAATGGGGAATTTTTTATCAAGGACTAGAATACCTTGCAGGTACTGAAGTTTAATTATGTTGGAAATTATAGGGGGTATAGTTGTAATTGCATTAATAATTAATTGGGTACAATCAATTGTTAGCAAAAATAGACAAAATCAACTTATTCAATTAATTAGAGAGTTGAAGATTTTTGAAAATGAACTAAAAAATAGCTATATTAAAAGAGAACAACTTTATAAGAAAATATCAGGTGCTGTACTTGTTGGTGAAGAAGAAAATTAGTAACCATTCAGCATAAAAGAAAAAAGCAAAGGAGAGTAGTTTAAAAGTAATTTTTTGATATAGTAAGGGATATATAGTAAGAGGAGTTTTTTATGCATAATCAAGATGAGATGTTAAGAGAC
>JAMOTK010000024.1 GCA_027062365.1 Sulfurovum sp. | reverse complement strand
AGAGAAATGAAATATAGATGGTTTGATTTAAAAGCTTTTTCCTCCTTTGATACACTCTGGATACATGTGAAAAAATTGCTAGATGGCTTTGGCTTGGAATATGACATTAATTTTGGTTAGGTACTTAATATAAATAATCAGCATATCCCCACCTAAATGAAACTCTCTACAATCTTTATAATTTCCTAAAAGAGTGTGGTCTTTGGATTCAGGAGGTAAAGGATTATTTTCTCGTAAAGCATTGATGTAGTAGACAAACTTTTCAAATTGACTATCACTAAGTTTGGTATTTCTAAAATCTTTCAAAAACTTTTTATGTCTTCTAATTTTCATTTTTGCTCTAATTCATCAAAAGAAAAATCTTCAATATTTATCCCTTTTCTTGCTTCTTCAATGACTTTTTTTGTTTCATCATTTGGGATTTTAATTTCAAAAGGAATACCATCGTTTAATTTAATTTGTTGATAAAATATATTGATAGCTTGTGTGGCTGTTAAGCCTAATTTTTTTAAGATTGATTCTACATCAATTTTCAGTTCTGATTCTATTCTTGCATTGATAATCGCATTTTTCATGTATCACTCCTTAGTATTATTGTGTTACAAGTGTAATACAATTTATATTAAAAGTCAATAGAGTACAAAAGCGTAACCCAACACTCTACACTTTAAGCTAAAATTCCCTATACTATCAGAATATAACTATGAAGGAGAGAGTATGGGGTTGAAGATGAAAGCATTGATGGCTCAGAGTGAGGAGAGTAAATCTACGATATTGTTTTATGTAAAAGAGGGGCTTTTGCCTCAGCCTTCTAAGCCCAAACCTAATGTACATCTGTATGATGAGAAGTCTGTACAGATTCTTAAATTTATCAAATATTTACAACATAACTTCTCCTATAGCATTTTGGAGATAAAAGGGATTTTTCAGGACAATCACTTTGATTTTGATAGTTCTTTTGAGATGATGGTACGTTCGTTGGAGCTTATCTCTGGAGGGCGTGATAGTCTTTGGTATACCAAAGCAGATTTTCTTTCGTTGGTTTCTATGGATGAAGCAACGCTTCAAGTGTATCAAGACAAAGGGTATCTCTTTGAACGTGCCAAAGGATTTTCTACGAAAGAGGTAGAAATGGCAGAGATACTGTCTCGTGTCAAGGCATTGGGTGTGGACTGTACTTTGCTTGATAGCTATGTCAGCCATGCCAAAGCACTCGCAATCAAAGAAAATGATGTAGGGGCTACATTGCTCAAAGATGAACAACACTCTCATGATGCACGGTATGAACTGCTCTTTGATTTGGTACTTAGTTTTAAGCCGTATATCTTCAATATGCACACCGTAGAAGCACATAAAAACACTATCAAAAAGGATGCCTAAATGAAAACTCTCTTTAAAATAGCAGGATTTACACCCTATATCTTGATTATCTTTCTCAATGCTATGACGGATTTGGGGCATAAAATTGTCTTGCAAAATACGATTTTTAAAGCCTATGATGGGTCGGAGCTTATTATCCTCACGGCGATTGTCAATACTTTGATTTTACTGCCTTTTATCTTTTTGTTTTCTCCTGCTGGTTTTATCTCTGATAAATATCCCAAGGTCAAAGTAGTAGAGTATGCTTCCTTGGCTGCGATTGGGATTACCACGTTGATTTTATTTTCTTATATTATGGGGTGGTTTTGGATGGCATTTATGATGACCTTTATTTTAGCAGGTCAATCAGCTATCTATTCTCCTGCAAAATATGGACTGATTAAAGAGATGGTAGGCAATGAAAATCTCACTTCTGCCAATGCCTTGGTACAATCCGTGACCATTGTTTCTATCTTGGCAGGGGCTGTAGTCTATTCACTCTTTTTTGAAAACTTTTTGCAAGATAGAAGTATCATACCCTCGGAGATTTTAACATATATCGCACCTATAGGATTCTTGCTCATTGGGGCAAGTACGATTGAATTTTTTTTGGCAAGACGTTTGGTCAAGACATTTAAAGCTGTGCCGATTGATGAGAGTATGACTTTTGAGCCAAAAAAATATCAAAATCTACACTACCTCAAATCCAATCTTAAAGTCATTAAAGAAAATGAAGTCGTATGGCTTAGTATCATTGGGTTGAGTATCTTATGGGGTGTATCGCAGGTATTATTGGCTATTTTTGGCGAATACCTCAAAAGTAACTTAGGCATTACCAACACAGTGATAGCACAAGGACTCTTGGCTCTTTCTGGTGTGGGGATGGTGTTTGGCTCTATCATCGTAGGGCGTGTGAGTAAAAACTATATCGAAACAGGGGTTATTCCATTGGGTGCATTGGGTGTGACGGTGGCTCTTTATCTCATGCCTACACTCAACGAGCTTTGGGCTTTGGGGTCTGCTTTGTTTTTGTTTGGTTTTTCAGCAGGACTTTTTATCGTACCTCTCAATGCCATGATACAATTTGCTACCCCTTCGGCTATCTTGGGCAAGATACTCGCAGGAAACAACTTCATGCAAAATGTGAGTATGTTCTTATTCTTGGTACTTACAGCACTCTTTGGCTACTTTGAACTCTCTTCAACAGGCTTATTTTATATTATCGCTTCTATTGCACTCTTGGGCATGGGATATACTTTTATCAAACTCCCACAGTCGCTTATCCGTTATCTTGTACGCATGATGATTGGCTTCAAGTACCGTTTGACAGTCAATGGACTCAAAAATATGCCCTCAGACAAAGGGATTTTACTTTTGGGCAATCATATTTCCTTTTTGGATTGGGCAATGCTACAGATGGCATACCCAAAGCCTATCCGTTTTGTGATGGAGAGAAGCTATTACGAAAAGTGGTATCTCAAACCGATTTTTGAATTTTTCAAAGCTATTCCTATTTCAAGTAGAGGAAGCAAATCTGCCTTAGCCTTGGTTACCCAAGCCCTCAACAACGGCGAAACAGTCGCCCTCTTCCCCGAAGGACACCTCTCACGCAATGGGCATTTAGGGACATTTCAAAAAGGCTTTGAAATGGCAGCCAAAGGGGCTAAAAATGCCGTGATTGTGCCGTTTTATCTCCAAGGATTGTGGGAAGACAATTTTTCTCATGCCTCCTCCAAAATGAAAAGCAAAAAAAGCAAAGATATTTCTGTAACCTTTGGCGAAGCCTTGAATATTCATAGCAATGCAAGTAGCGTTAAAAAAGCTGTCTTTGACCTCTCTGTAGAGAGTTGGAAACACTATGCAAATACCCTGCCACCACTGCAAAAAGCATGGATGACCTCTGCCAAAGCAGTAGGGTCTAATCTCTGTATGGCAGATTCTACAGGCGTGGAAGTCTCTGGCAATAAATTTATCACAGGCACAGTCATGATAGCCTCTGCACTCAAACCCAAGATAAAAAGTGAGCAAAATATTGGGCTATTACTGCCTACTTCGGTGGGGGGTTCTATGGGAAATATGGCATTACTCACCCTTGGTAAAACCATCGTAAACCTCAACTATTCTAGTGGAGAAGATGCCCTGCGTCATGCCCTCAAAATCGCCAATATCAAGACTATTGTAAGTTCGGAACAATTCATTACCAAGCTCAAAGCCAAAGGCTTTGACCTCACAGAAGTCCTCAAAGAAGTAGAAGTCATCTACCTAGAAGAAGTCAAAGCCAAATTCTCCAAAGTCAAAGGATTAGGCACTCTTATATTGGTCAAAACTGCCCCTGCTTGGCTACTCAAACTCCTTTATGTCAAAGGGGCTGACACCAACAGTACCGTAGCCATACTCTTCTCTTCAGGAAGCGAAGGCAAACCCAAAGGCATAGAACTCACACACAAAAACATGATGGGCAATATCAAACAAGCCATTACGCTCATCAACCCAAGAGATGAAGATGTGATGTTAGGCACACTGCCGATTTTTCACTCCTTTGGACTCACTGTTACCACACTTTTACCCCTCATAGAAGAGATACCCGTAGTCTGTCACCCAGACCCCACAGATAGCTTTGGCATAGGTAAGATGGCCTCCAAATATGAAGCGACTATGCTCTTTGCCACAGCAACATTCTTTAGGCTCTACACACGCAACAAAAAGCTTCACCCTCTGATGTTTAAGCACCTACGCATGGTCATAGCAGGAGCAGAAAAACTCCCCCTAGAGATACGAGATGACTTCAAGAAGAAATTTGGACACATCATCTACGAAGGCTACGGAGCAACTGAGACCACGCCAGTAGCTGCTATCAATATCCCTGATGTCCTCATGCAAGAAAATTGGAAACCCCAAATCGGTCACAAGATAGGCACAGTAGGGCTACCTGTCCCAGGGTCAAGCTTCAAAATCGTTGACCCCCAAAGCTTTGAACTCCTCCCCACAGGAGAAGACGGCATGATACTCATCGGTGGTACACAAATCATGAAAGGCTACATCGGAGATCCCGAAAAAACAGCCTCAGCCATCAAAGTCATCAATGGCATACGTTGGTATATCACAGGAGACAAAGGACACCTAGACGAAGACGGCTTTTTGACCATCGTAGATAGATACAGCCGTTTCGCCAAAATCGCAGGAGAGATGGTAAGCCTAGGCATGGTAGAAGCCCACATAAACAAAACCCTAGACGAAGAAAGCCAAATATCCGTAGTCGCCCTACCCGACATCAAAAAAGGCGAAAAACTCGTCTTACTTTTGGAAGGGTCACTTAGCGTTGAAGCTCTCAAAGAGAAAATAAAAACCTTAGAGATAAACCCTCTATTTGTGCCTTCGGAGTATTTTAAAGTGGAAACCTTGCCGAAACTTGGGTCTGGGAAGGCTGATTTTAAGGGGGCTAAAAATTTAGCAAAGGAATTATCACAATGAAACAAACATGGAAATATATCAAACTATTTTTAAGAGCTGTATTGTTACTAGCCGTCATTTACCTCATCGTCTTACCAAGCTACAGCTATCTGCGTTATAGCCCCAAAGAAGGTGACCTTGTCTTCCAATCTTTACCCAAGATGGATTTGGTCGTGGCGATTGAAGGCGTAACCCATTCCCCCTATTCTCATGTAGGCATTGTTATTCAAAAAGAGGGCTATTGGTATGTTCGTGAAGCTATTGGGGCAGTCATTGACACCCCTCTATATTTATGGATAATCCGTGGTAGAGCAGGAGGGGTAGATGTCTTTAGGCTCAAAGACGCCTACACAAAAAATATTCCCAAGCTCATTCAAGCCACGAGTAAATATCTAGGTTTACCCTATGATGTAAAGTACGAAATGGACGACAAAAAAATCTATTGTTCAGAACTCATCTACAAAGCCTACAGAGATGCCACCCAAGAAAAAATGGGCAAACTCAAAGCCTTAGGCAAGATGAATTGGAAACCTTATCAAAAGACCATAGAATACTACGAAAAAGGTGCTGTTCCTTTAGAGCGAAAGATGATAACCCCAAGACATCTTTCTGAATCAGAGTATTTGACCAAAGTACTTTCTGTGAATATGTGGTAGGGATAAAGAGTATGAAAACCAACACAAACACACTCTATGCAGGATTTTGGGTGAGGAGCGTTGCCTATTTGATAGATGTATTTGTATTATGCTTACCCTTAATTGCTATTATGCAGTTGGCAGGAGAAGGCTTGGTCAATATTATTCTTTCACTTCTCTTATGGTGGATTTATAATACATTTATGCTCTCTTCCTCATGGAATGCTACCATAGGCAAGAAGATAATAGGTATTTATGTACGCAATCAAGACAATGAAACACTCTCTTTTAAAGACGCTTCTTTACGCTCTTTACTTTCATTCATTAGTTATACTTTCTTTTTGCCTATTTTGATGATGTTCTTTACCGATAAAAAGCAAACTTTCCATGATTATTATGCCAATAGCCTTGTTTTTGATAAAGTAGCTATGGATAAAAAACGCTCATCTATTGGGCTAAAGATTATTAAAGTCATAGGGATTTTTATTATTCTTGTGATACTCGGAGGGTATATCTATATTAAAGGCATGATTTTATTACTTACTTATGGGGTATCGTCATGAGGGGCTTAAGAAATATACTTATCATTGCTCTTTTTTCCCTTAATGGCTGTGGATATATTACCTACTATGCCACAGAACATCTCAAATATAATTTATCGTTAAGGATGCATTATACGGTAGATACTTTAGAAGATAAACAGATTATTTTTTACAATAAAGAATTAATCCACTATGCTAAAAAGTTTCTTTATGCTAAGGGACTGTATGAGGTGTTTGAAATGGATGTCAAAAAAGATTTGGCACTCGACTGTATAGAAGCTTCTTTAAGTGACTATTATCAAGAGGATTTACTAGAAGAAGGTCGTAACTTTAGAAAAAATGCACGAAACCTCCCTCTTCGTACAGAGGCACTGATTGAAAAATATAAAGCCCAAGAGCAGTATCTCTCTTCACATTCTTATTACTATAGTTCGGGTACAGTGTATGAAATTCTTAGTACATTTTCTTCTACACGTGACAAAGAACGCAATAAAAACACTTGTAACAAACTTGTACCTATAGCGTTAATTTATAAGGAGTTTATTGACAAATATATAGCCAATAGAGAAGAATTACTCAGTAATCAAAAGAAACAGCTTCTATCCCCTAGACATGGTATGTCAGAAGTACAAAAAATAAAAGATAAAATCTATACTAAAAAACGAATAAAGCAACTCAAAGAGTGGCTAAAAATACTCTATACACATACTTCTACTTCCCCCAAAGAGATACGGACAAGCATAAAAAAGAGCAAAGAAAGTGCAAAGAAAAAAAAGCGTCAAGAAGAGCTTGTCTCTATTAAAAAGGGTCAAAAAAAAGAAAAAAAGCGTCAAAAAAAACTGCGTCAATTAAAATCTATTTTGTATAAGAAAAACAAAGACTTAAAGGAAATAGACCGTTTATTAAAAGAGAGTATCTCTCCCAATCTATACGCCGTTGCAAATCTAAAAGGTCAACCATTATTATATGAAGCCTTAAGACGAAAAGATATTCAAGCACTCAAAATTTTGTTAGACTATGGTGTCTATCCTTTGGGAAATGAAAAAAAAGATGCGATTATCTTTTCTAACACCACCAATAAAGAGAGTTTCAATCTCATCTTAGCAAGTGTATTGAAAAAAGCAGACACAAGACACGCCTCTCTACATCTATTCAACGCTGTATACTATCATGCTTCTCTGGAAAAAATAGAACTTATTTTAGAGTACGTACTCAAGAATGAAATAGATAAATATATGTATGATGATGTCTTAAAAGTTGCTTTAGAAAATTGTGTTTCAACGCAAACTATTCGGCTTTTACTCAAAGATAAGCATTTTGATAAAAATAAAGCTTTATATTCTCGTATAAAAAAATCATCTTATCGCTGTAAAAATCAAAAAGAGATAGAAGCATTGTTTGAGGAAAAAAGAAAGAGAGTTAAACTATGAAAAATATATTATTTATCACTCTATTCTCAGCTATCTGTTTTTATCTTTTAGGGGTATATTTATCGCGTCCAAAACAACTAGAGATACGAAACCCTCGGATAAATTTACCTCTTCAAGATGTTTTGTTTGCTAGTCAAAGTGGTGCAATGATACGAGGGTGGTATTTGCAAGGACAAAAGCATAAAGGAGGGGTTTTATTGATGCATGGTCTTCATTCTAATCGTTTACAAATGTTAAATAGAGCCTCTTTTTTGTATAAAGCTGGATATTCTGTACTTCTGTTTGATTTTCAAGGGCATGGAGAAAGTATAGGGAAATATATTAGCTTTGGGTATTTAGAATCTTTAGATGCCGAAGTAGGATATGCCTATTTACAGAAGAAAGTCTATCCTCATCATGTGGCTGTGATTGGTATATCCTTGGGAGGGGCTTCTGCTCTTTTGGGCAAAGTAAAGACTTTAGCAAAGGCTATGATTTTAGAAAGTGTGTATCCCTCTATAGAAGAAGCTATTAAGAATAGATTAGAAATTAAAATAGGTCATATAGCTACTTATTTACTACCTCTTCTTACCTTACAAATCAAACTACACTTAGGCATTTCAGTAGATGACCTCCAACCCATCAAAAATATCGGCTCAGTAAAAGGGGCAGTATTGATTATCGGTGGAGATGAAGACAAAAGAACAACTATCACAGAAACAAAAGCCCTTTACAATGAAATAAAAAGTAACAAAGAATTATGGATAGTCAAGGGAGCTAAACATATTGATTTGGATACTTATGCACCTGAAATATATGAAAAAAAGATTTTAGATTTTTTGAAAACTTATCTTTAAACAAAGGAAAAAGCATGAAAAAAATAATAACACTTCTCCTCTACACCTTAGGTATCTTATCCCTACTCGGTAGTTTTGGGATTACGGTTCTTGTCTTGGGGGCTGTGAGTAGTATTTGGATAGAGGGGATTGCTGTTTTGTTGTGATTTCTTTATCTTTATGTGCTTTTTCGTGCATGGAAGCAGAACAAAAGTTTGCGTATGTATCTTTAAATATATCACTTAATTAGGCTTTATAATTTTCTTTAATTCAAGCTTATCTATACTAATTTTTTTCTCTGTAGTATTTGTTATTGTAATGAATAATCCATCTCTTCTATCTTTTTTCGTAAGAAGGTAAGGCTTACTATCCCCTGCCATAGAAAATTTATCTTTAATCATCTTTTGAGAATTACTACTTCCTTCTTGTATCGCTAGAAGCCTTAAGTTTTTATCTCCTTTAAAAATAAGCGTAATATTATTGTCATCACTTTGGCTAATTGTATTATGACTGATAAAGAAAGAACTTGCACCAAATGCACTAATACTACTTCCTCTTATTTCTCCTAACATACTTACTGTATTTTCAAAATATGGTCGCACAAATACACTTAAATAATACTCTATTTCACTAGAAGCTTTAAAAAAATTGGCGAGAGAGCCTTCATCTACTTCAATATGTGTAAAATTATTTCTAAAAATAATTGCCCAATTATAATAAGCAAATGCACCTGCTAATTTATCCCCTAGTACATTTGGTATAGCACGTGAACAACCATCAGCAACTTTCTTAAATGCACTTCGTGTAATACCATCTTGAAGTAAAGATTCCATATTGAATGAACGATTACATTTAGCTTGTATTAGCTTCCAAAATGCAAAAGTTTTATAGCGACTTGAACCTACAAAAAAACCTGAATGAAGTACATTATATATACGAGGACGTCCATAATCATACATAGGAAAAAATTGTGTCTTAAGTTGATAAGGGTTACTTGTATCAAAAGCTAGATCTTCAAACATTCTAGCCGTACCTTCTATAATTGCATCGGGCTTTAAAGTACTACCTTTAATAAGTGTTTGTGCATGATGAAAAAATTCATGTCCAATCATAAATCGCATAATATAACCAAAGACATTACCATCTGCCTTAATAGGATATTCGTCCTCTATTTCATATCCATAGAGACGCATATCAAAGTCACTATCAAGGGTTAAAATTCCATTTTTGTACCCTGCAGTTTTTCTTGTTCCTGCTTTATGTTTTATTTGTAAAGTAAGAGGTACAGAAGAAGTCAATACCTTTGCCATATCAGGTATCTTCGTCCAATAACGTGAAGAATAATACATCCATAAAAGTACATCACAAATATCTTTAGTATCTCCATATTCTATTGTTTTATTATCTTCTTTCCATCTACCAAAATATTTTTTAGGTGTTATATTATCTGATTGAAACACATCTTCTGCTGTAATTTGCATATTTGGCATATTAGGGAGAAAACATTTATATATCCATACCTTTCTACACAACTTAAATCAGGAATAAAACAGTAAAATACTGAAAAAGACTATGCATGAATAAAAGACTAAAAAAAGATATGAGAAATTAGTAAGAGGTGAGATGAATACTAAACAT
>JAMOTK010000023.1 GCA_027062365.1 Sulfurovum sp. | reverse complement strand
CAAACCACGGTTCTGTTACATTTAATGCCATTTGGAATAATTCTTTTGTCATCTCTTCTCTTTTAGTGAATTTTATATTTTGATTATAGCTGATTTTGGATTACCCACAGTTTTTTAGAAGGAACCCTATTTGTGATAGTAGAAAAATAAAAAATTTTGAGAGATGGTTAAAAAACTTTTTTGCTTATTGGGAAAGTAAACCTAAAAATAACAAACGCCTTTCAACAAATGACATTAAAGTATTGAAACAGTTTTTAAGACCCAATTTTGAACTTATTGAGCCACTATATGTAAAGTTATTAAATATTGAAGAGAAGGCTGTAAAGCTTACAGAAGACCAGTATAAATATTTAGATATTGTTGTAGCTAACAAAAGAGTATTATGTTCAGGAGGAGCAGGAACAGGTAAAACGTTTTTAGCTGCTGAGTTAGCAAGGCGATTTGTAGCCGATAAAAAAGAAATTTTATTTGTATGTAAATCTAATTGGTTAAGACGTTACCTTGAAACCAAAATTCACAGTGAGTTTATAACTATATCTACGATAGATAGTCTTAAAATTGATATGAAACGTTCAGGAATTGATATGTACGATATATTAATAGTTGATGAAGGACAAGATTTATTTGATTTTGATGATATTAAATTGTTAAATGAGGTCTTAGATGGTAGTTTATCTGATGGTGAATGGTATATTTTTCATGATATTAATAATCAAGCAGGGTTATTTATAGATACAAAAGTGGAGATTTTAGAGTTACTAGAGAGTTATAACCCAGTTAAAATACCACTGTTCACAAATTGTAGAAATAGTAAACCGATATTAAAAAAAGTTCAAGATACCTTAGCCTTAGATATGGGAGTAAAAGGAACAGGAATGGGTCCAGAAGTACATGAATTTGAAGATACTGATAACAATGGAATAGCATTAAAGAATGAAATAAACAATATGATAAAAGGTGGTATTTCACATGGTTTAATAACCATTCTTTCACCATTAAGTTATGAAAAATCAACAATTTCTTTACTTCCTGAAAAAATAAAGAAAAATATAGTTAAACTAGATGATTATTCTGTGCGTTCTTTCCCCATACCTCAAATAAGTTTTTCAGAAATTAAAAATTTTAAGGGTTTAGAAAATGAGATAATTATTGTTATAGATTTAGAGCAACCTCAAAATATAAAAGAAAGCTCTAAAAAAGTTGAACATTATGTGGCTATGAGTAGAGCTAGAGGGTTATTAAGTGTTATTTGGAAAAAAAGAGTAGAGAAGTTGTCCCACCCAAAAAAGGTGGAACAAGAGGGGGTTAGGTTAAAACCTAAATCCCATCAATAATCGCATTCAAAGTAGCCGAAGGTCTCATAGCCTTCTTTGCTAACTCTTCATTAGGGTTAAAGTAACCACCGATGTCTTGAGCTTTACCTTCCATAGCAAGAAGTTCAGCAATAATAGTATCTTCACTATCTTTAAGAGCTTGTGCAACTGGTGCAAATTTCTCTGCTAGTTCAGTGTTTGCTCCATTTGCTAAAGCATCAGCCCAGTATTGAGCTACGAAGAAGTGAGATGCTTTGTTGTCAGGCTCTCCACATTTTCTGCTTGGTGCTTTGTTGTTGTCAAGGTAACCATCATTTGCAACGTCAAGAGCAGCTGTAAGAGCAGCTAATTTTTCGTCGTTGTGTTTGTTACCGATAAATCTTAATGACTCAGCAAGTGCCAAGAACTCTCCTAAAGAATCCCATCTTAAGTGACCCTCTGCAAGGAATTGATCAACGTGTTTTGGAGCAGATCCACCAGCACCAGTTTCGTAAAGACCACCACCTGCAAGTAAAGGAACGATAGAAAGCATTTTAGCCGATGTTCCAAGCTCTAAGATTGGGTACATATCTGTTAAGTGGTCTCTTAGAACGTTACCTGTAACAGCGATTGTATTTTCACCAGCTCTTACTCTTGCATTTGTAAATCTTGTAGCTTCTGTAACATTCATAAATTGAATATCAAGACCCTCTGTATCAAGGTCAGCAAGGTATGTGTTTGCTTTTTTAATCATTTCAGCATCGTGCGCTCTGTTTTCGTCTAACCAGAAGATAACAGGAACTTGCTCGATTTGACCACGTTCTACGGCTAGTCTTATCCAGTCTTTGATTGGAATGTCTTTTGCTCTACTCATTCTCCAAATATCTCCAGCTTCACACTCGAAAGTCATAAGAGCTGTACCATCTTCAGCAGTAACAGTTACTGTTCCAGCTTCAGCCAATTCAAATGTAGTTGGGTGAGAACCATACTCTTCTGCTTTTTGAGCCATAAGACCAACGTTAGCCATTGAACCCATTGTAGTCACATCGTATTGACCATTTGCAACACAATCAGCTACCATTTCAGCGTGGAACATAGCGTAAGTAGAATCAGGAACTACAGCAACACACTCTTTTGCATCGCCATTTCTATTCCACTGTTTACCACCTTCTCTTACAACAACTGGCATAGAAGCATCAATAATTACATCGTTAGATGCGTTGAAGTTTGTTGTTCCTTTGTCAGAATCAACCATTGCGATTTCAGGGTTATCAGACTCAACAACAGCTTGGAACGCGGCTTTGATTTCGGCTTCTAAAGCGTGACCAGCAATTTTATTTTCTAAATCGCTCATACCTTGGTTAGGATTTACTTTAAGTTCTGCAAATGTATCGGCATATTTTGTAAAGACATCTTGGAAAAATACTGTAAACGCGTGACCAAACATAATTGGGTCAGAGATTTTCATCATTGTAGCTTTAAGGTGAATTGACCATAAAACGCCATTTGCTTTTGCATCTTCTATAGATTTAGCAATAAACGCTTTAAGTTTAGCCACAGACATAAATGTACCATCAAGAACTTCTTTGTCCATTGCATCAATCATTGCTAATTCGCTACCATTAAGTGCGATAGTAACTTTTTGTGCAGATGTCATAGTCACTGATTGCTCATTTCCTTGGAAATCGCCGTCACCTGCCATGTGTGCTACATAAGACTTAGGATTCTCTGGGAATGCTTTTAGTCTATGTGGGTTGTTTTGAGCAAATTTCTTAACAGCTTTGGCTGCTCTTCTGTCTGAGTTTCCTTCTCTTAGAACTGGGTTAACGGCACTTCCTAGACAAGTAGAATATTTAGCTTGAATAGCTTCTTCATCAGCATTTGCAGGATTTTCAGGATAGTTAGGAATATCATGACCTTGACCTTGAAGTTCTGCGATACAGTCTTTAAGTTGTCCCACAGATGCTGAAATATTTGGAAGTTTGATGATATTTCCATCAGCTTCTAAAACTACTTCACCCAATTTAGAAAGTTCATCTTCTGCTAGACCCATAGCTGATAATACTCTACCTGCAAGTG
This sequence comes from Sulfurovum sp., assembly GCA_027062365.1. GTDB lineage: Bacteria > Campylobacterota > Campylobacteria > Campylobacterales > Sulfurovaceae > Sulfurovum. The sequence goes on along the minus strand of JAMOTK010000023.1, from coordinate 23,758 downwards.
AAATATCAGAAGTGACAACTTCTACACCTGCTGCTTGTGTAAATGCGTTTACGATTGGTAACAATGAGTACGTTGCGAGTGCTGGTGCCTCATCAATTTTTGACCAGATAATCTTTGGTAATGACATATTTGTTCCTTAGTAATGTGTTTAATACACAAAATATATCACAAAAGTCTTTATAGGATTATTGAATAGCCAAAAATGCTTTTTTGAATAGAGTAGATGTTTCTCTTTTACACAATATATTCAACAGAAAATCCAAGAGCTAGAGGGGCATACAGTTTGATATACATTGCATTCTCCTTGCTTGGTTTCTATTTTTATGTATCAGTAAGTAACATCAAAAAAACGTAAAATCCTTTGTATTTTAGCAACAACTTTTATGCTTGATACACATCTTTTTTCAAGCATCCAAAGGCTTTTTACTCTTCTATACTTAAGATTTAAATGCTACCATAAGTCCTAACCCTAAAGAAAGGCACAAAAAATGACGAGAAGAAACCTACTCTCCCTAGCGAGTCTAAGCACAATCGCATGGGCAATAGCACCACTTCATGCAAACACATGGCAATCGTATGAGAATTTACCCGAAAATCAAGACCCTTGGAAAGCTGAAACTAGCAAAGAAGCAATCAAATTACTTTATCCTGATAAAGAAATATTACTGAGTGAGAAGATATATTTAAAAGCCCCTAAATTAGCAGAAAATGGAGGCTCTATTCCTATCTATATCAAAACAGATTTAAAAGCCAAAAGAGTCATGTTATTTCAAGATGCTAATCCTACTTCTTTGGTTGGTATTTTTGAAGTACATAAAGATGAAATAGTAGATTATTCTTTTTATATAAAAATGAGACAAGAAGCATTTATAAAAGTACTTATAGAAGATATAAATGGGTTAGTTTATGTAAAAAGTCAAGAAATTTATGTTTCTAGTGGTGGAGGTTGTGGAGGATGATAAAATCAAAAATAAAAGCAAAGATAATAGATAATATACTTCATATTAAATTTATGATTCATAATAAAATGATAGGAGAACACGAAGCAGAAAAGAAGAATATAGCAGAAGACTACATCACACATATTTTACTCCATGTAGGTGAACGCATACTTTTTGACTTTAAATCCTCAGGAAATATAAGTCAAAATCCCTTGTTTAAATTAAAATTCAAACAAAAAGAGCTAAAAATAGGTGACCAACTAGAGTTGGAATGGAAAACCATTTCAAATGAAAAGGGTTATGATTCAAAGAAAATAAAATAATATGTTAAACCGTAGAACTTTTATAGGGGCTTGTTTTAGTACGCTTGGCTTATCTTTTTTAGATGCCAAAGCCCTAAAACCTTGGCACTTGGGACATCATGGCGATTTTTATTTTAAGCAGATGGCACAATCTGTTTATGTCATGCACGGAGCAAAAAAACGAGACCATGACGCACAATGTTTTATCCATAATCCTGCCTTTATAGAAAGCAAAAATGGTATTATCATCATAGATACGGGGGCTAGTTATGTGGTGGGAAAGGCTGTGCTTAATCAAATAGCACAAATCAGCCCCAAACCTATCATCGCAATTTTTAACACCCACCATCACTCTGACCATTGGTTTGCCAATGGGGCGATTGTAGAAGCCTATCCTGATGTCAAAATCTATGGACATCAAAACATTATAGAGTCTGCTACACATATGTATCTCCAAGGAGAAGAACGCCTTATTAGCCAAGCCAAAGCCAAAAGCTTTTATTTGCCTAGCTACTTTGTGGACGATGATGAAAACATGACTATAGACGGCGAAGACTTCCATATCCAACACCCAAAATCTGCCCATTCCAATTCGGATATTAGTATCACACATCTACAAAGCAATGTTATTTTTTTGGGTGACATCGTCCTAGAATCTACCTTGGGCTATTTTTCAGAGATTTCAAGCATTTTGCAAAATATCACTTTTTTAGAAAAACTAAGCCAACAAAAACGCTACGCACTCTATGTCGTAGGGCATGGCACATCAGGAAATTACCAAAAAACCGTTGCACCCTATCTCTATTATTTATCAAGTATCAAAGAAGAAGTAAGCAAAGCCTATGAAGAAGACAAAGGTATCTTTGAACTAGAAGAAGCACACAAGAGACTCAAACAAAAGTTCACATGGAAAGAAGATTTTACCTTTCCTCTAAGATTTGTAGAAAATCATATGGAATTTGTCTATGCAGAGTTGGAAAAAGAAGATAATTTTTTATGATACAATATATTGTGCCACAAAACCCACAGGTAAAGGGGTATCTAACAACACAGAGGTACTTTGATTGGGATTTACGATACGTTCATAAGGAACATACAAAAATCTTGCACCTACGGTAACCCCTATTTGGCTTTTTTCTTCAAGGTGTACTCGTATACTGTGGGCTACAGAGGATGAAAACTTTGCAGGGATACCTGATTTTGAAACCAATAATAAAATGTCTATCCCCCCTTGAAGGATACGCTCTTCTAATTTTTCTTCTAAAAGTGCATAACTTTTGTCCTCATTGGGTTCATCATTGCTATAAAATTCTTCTTCTCCTGCTTCATTTAGTAACAATAAAAAGGGCTGAAAACTTTTTGATACTGCTAAGGTATCTTTTGCTCGATATACTGCCTTTTCAATTAAGACAAATGCTTTTTCATCATCATTATTTCCCATACTACACTCCTTCTCAAAATAATATTTGTTATCTTCTCTTATTTCTATGACTTTTTCTTTTTTTTTCTTTTTTTACCTCTTCTACCACCTCAACACAGGTATTTGTATTTTTGCCACAGTGACGGCAGGTAGTTCTCATAGTAAAGACATACCAATTATTTTTATCTTTAAGGATAGGGGCATGGCAATGGGGGCAAGATAGTCTACTTTGGATGATTGAAAAAACCATAATAGGCAATAGATAAAATAGATTTTCAGCAAAAATAGAGAGGATAATTAATGCTCCTATCACGATAGATAAGAACATATATTTTTTATACGATGAAAGGCACATGATTATTCCCATTCTATCGTTGCAGGTGGTTTTGAGCTAATATCATAGACGACTCTGTTGATACCCTCAATTTCATTGATAATTCTTCGGCTCATTCCTTCTAATACATCGTGAGGCACATGGGCAAAAGTAGCTGTCATACCATCGACAGATTCTACCATACGGATACAGATAGTATTTTCATACGTTCTATTGTCCCCCATTACGCCTACAGATTGGATATTTAGAAGTACGGTAAAGGCTTGCCATACTTTGTCGTAATAGCCTGTGGCTCTAAGCTCTTCTTGCATAATGGCATCAGATTCACGGATAAGATGGAGACCCTCTTCTGTCACTGCTCCCATCGTACGGATAGCAAGTCCTGGTCCGGGGAAAGGGTGTCTGCCTATCATTTGGGCAGGAAGTCCTAGTTCGAGTCCTAGTTTTCTTACCTCATCTTTGAAGATTTCACGCAAAGGTTCAACGAGTTCAAAGGTCATCCAATCAGGTAATCCTCCTACATTATGATGAGATTTGATAGTCTTAGAAGGTCCTTTTACAGATACCGATTCTATGACATCTGTATAGAGTGTACCTTGGGCTAAAAATTCTACATCTGTATGCTTTTTGGCTTCTTTGTCAAAAACTTCTATAAACTTTTCGCCAATAGCTTTTCTCTTGACCTCTGGGTCAGAAATCCCCTCTAAGGCTTTCATAAATATCTCTTTGGCATCAATAGTGATAAGAGGAATATCAAGAAGTTTAAACATTACTTGTACATCATGGGCTTCATCTTTACGTAAAAGTCCTTGGTCAACAAAGACACAAATGAGTTGCTCTTTGGGTAAGGCTTCGTTAAGCATCGCAGCGACCACTGAACTATCTACCCCACCACTCACACCACAAAGGACTTTTTTGTCTCCTACTTGTGCTTTAATCATAGCGATTTTCTCTTTGGCAAAGCTTCCCATGTTCCATGTGCTGTCACACCCACAAATATGTTTGGCAAAGTTTTTGAGTAGTTGCGTTCCTTCTACGGTATGATGTACTTCAGGATGAAATTGAAAGGCATAGATTTTTTTCTCTACATTTGCAATGGCTGCATAAGGAGAATTTTCTGAAGTACCAATCACTTCAAAGCCATCAGGAATACGCTCTGCTTTATCGCCATGGCTCATCCATACGATACTATCATTTTGCATTTGAGCAAAAATATTTGCTGTGGTAGTGCTTAATTTTGCTTTACCATATTCATGATGATCAGCAGAAATAACACTCCCTCCAAAATGTTGGGTAATGAGTTGCATACCATAACATATCCCCATAATAGGCAAACCCAAATCCCACAAACCTGCGTCAGGTTTATAGGCATCTTCTGCATACACAGACGCAGGGCCACCAGAGAGGATAATCCCTTGGGGCTTTCGTGCTTGGATGTCTGCTAGGCTTTCACGATAAGGGACAACCTCTGCATACACGCCTGATTCTCTCAGTTTTCTAGCGATGAGTTGTGTATATTGTGAACCAAAATCTAGTATTAGGATAGGTACTTGTTTCATGGGATTTTTCCTTGAAGTTATAATTTAAAGAGATTATACTGTATATTTCATGAGAATGGTATTTTTTATCGTTCCAAAGTTTGACTTTGGAACGTGTACGTATCTATCAGACAAGCTCTCATCCTACTGTGCTTCTACCACAAAAGTATTTACGCTTCCTGTACCCCAATGGCTATTCAAGATGACCTTTGTACCATCAGGACTTGCACCACCATAAGTATTGTGATAATTAGCATTGATATGTGACTGTGAGAAGTTTTGTACCGTTTCATTGCCTGAGCCATCTAGTTTGAGAGCAAAAACTTGTTTATAGTCCACACCCACAGTCGTCACATAACACCATCCTGCCCGTCTTGTGTTTCTACAACCAATGTGTCCTCCTCCATAAGGGGAATGTAGAAGTTCCTTGCCTAATTCTGTTGGGTTGTCTAGGTTAAAGCTATAGACCCCTACCCCACTCACAAATTGCACAAAAACTTCATTGCCCTCTGTATCATAGCCTATATCTCCATGCCCACCTTCACTATAAAGGTTTCCATCACCATCCCATCTGTATTGGAGTTTTACTTTATTGCTTAAATTTATATCATATCGATACATTCCATCGGTATAGCCATTAGCATTATTAAAAACAATGTATTTCCCAGAAGGAGAAACCGATAGCCAATCAAGCGTAGTAGGCTTCCAAAAGCTACTGCCATTGACCGTACTCCACTCCCAACTTTGACTAGGCATCATTTTTGTCCATACCCTTGTTTTGGCTTGTAAATCATATAATATGACATAAAAAGTCGTATCATTGGGTTTTTTAGCCACAAAGACTACATATTTATCGTTATAGTCTATATTGCCTTCATGTGGTCCGAGATGTATCAATTCATAGTCACTAAAGTTATCCAATACCAATGAACAATTTACATCATTCCCATTCATCTTGCCTTCTATTAATGCGTAGGAACTATTAATCACATAAAAGGTATTGGCTACTTTATTTGACCAACGAAAATAATCTGAACTTCTTGCACATAAAATATTGTAAGACTCTGAGTTTGTTTTGGTTTTGGTACTATCTGTTTCACTTAGTGTACTTGCATCATAAATTCTATTTCCTATGCGTATAAATCTCATATCAGCATTCCAATTTTGTACTTTTGGATAAGCTGAAGTTTTGGTATCTATTTTGTCTACCATCCTAATGCGTGTTTGATAGATAGGATCAAGCGTAGCTGTGCCAACAGTAGGTTTTATGACTCCATTGTCTGTTGCCCTTGCTGATAGGCTTGTACTTATAGGATATTTTTTTGCACTAAGTGATAAATCACAATAATCTATATCGTTATTTTGTATCACATTGATAGCATTATATTGTATGCCTTGACAATCTCCACTGTTATATGCACCTTCTACTTGTAGAGCAGAGAATATATCAGAATAAGTGGCTTTATTGCTTAAGGGAATGGCTGTTGCTCCATCATTTATGCCCTTAAATGCATCATCGCTTAACGCCCCCAATGCAAAAACAAGGTCTTGCTTAGCTAATACATTTGCCAAGTCCCCTGCCACATAGCTATGGTCGGTACTAGAGAGGGTATAAAATGATTTATCTGCTTGTGTCGCTAAGTTCCAAATCTTCAAATGTATTCTTGGGTCTGTTCCCGTCCCCTGTACGCCATTCATCTGTAAAAATGATACTCTACTCTCTAAAAGATTCAAGTCTATCTCGTCCATATTAAAAGAAAACCAACCATCAATAGAAAGTGCCAAACTCCCAGAATTTCCATATCCATAATCACGAAATTTTTTCATGGCATAAAAAGCTTGTCCTCCTCCCAAAGAATGTCCCATAATAATAAGTTTTGAAACAGTTAACCCATGTCTAGCTTTCACTTCATTCAGTGCAATTTCAAGTTTTTGCGTCACATACGCACTAGCATAAGAATTGGAATCAACCCCTATCACATAATAGCCCTTACTCGCCAAAAATTGCATAATCCCAGTATAACTCTCAATAGTAGCACTCCCTCCACCTTTGATAAACATCACTACAGGCATATCAGCACTTATCCCATTTTCTGGATAATAAGCAATATATTTATTATCCCCTTGCTGATTATTGCTATAGACTATTGGTGTATACATACCCAAATCAGCATATCCATGAGAACTATTTACTGTAATTTTTACAGTCACTACAGTAGAATTATGTACACTATCACTCACAAAAAAAGTAAAACTATCTTCACCCACATAATTAGCATTGGGGCTATAGCGTAAATTGGGTGCAGTACCAGAAAGTGTCCCATGTAGAGGTTGCGTTTGGACTACAAAAGAAATAGCACTATCATTATCACTCCCTCTAAGTGTAATATCATAATTGACACTATTCATCTCCATGCTAATATCTTGTGCATAAGCAATAGGTGTATCAATATTATCTTCAATTCCATCATCATCTTTATCAGGAAGCGTTTTTGTATAAGGTACAAAAGTAATAATATCTCCTACAAAAAGAGGTATCCATCCTTTTTTTATAATACTTCCTGCTGTTAAAAAAGAGCTTGTTAAGAGTAGTAATAATATGTAATGTATAGAATTTTTCATTTTTCACCTCTTTATATACTTAGAATATCTTCTTCTATAGTAGCAAAATATTTTTAAAAATTAGCTATTCAAAGACTCATCAGAGTAGACATTACTATTCTCTCCTGCTCCAATCTAAAATTTTTGCTATAAAAATCTTCTTTTAGCTTTTTAAATACCTCATTTTCTTCTACTGTCAGATATTTTAATTTACCTAAAAATCGTTTATGGGGACTCTCTTTTGTAGCCATATTTTGATAGTCTAAAAGTATCTTTTCATTCATTAAAATAGACTTAGTGTGAGAAAAATAAGAACGAAACTGAGAAAGGATAGCAAAACCATGTGTGTCAATATCACCCCAATAATAAAGCTTTTTATCTCTCAACCACAGCACATCTTTGAGACTCTCTACGCCATAACCCAAACCAAAAATCACCATAGCATTTTTTATATTCGGAAAACTCAATCCATTGATTTTATTCTCCGTAATAAATACTTTTTCACAGGCTATATCAAGTGTCATAAATTCGTTCAAAGGCAAAGAAATATCACTCAATCCTGCGATATAATAAGCTTCGTCCAAAATCCTAAAGCGAATACTTGGTAAATCATATTTCAGTCCATAGCGTTTTTCAAAGCCATGCTGAGAGAGTGTTATCGTTTCTCTCTCTAAAAGTACAGAGAGTATAACATCAATCACTTTCTTATGTGACTCTATAAACTTCGTATCAATACCCTCTATCTCTAATTCTCTCATATATATATTTGGCTTTGGAAATTTGATAAAATAAGAACAAACAAGCAAAAGCCTCTCCCAGACCTCATCATATTCCATCATAAGTTTAGGCTTTTGAATAAAGAGTGCTTTTAATTTTGGAAAAGCTTCTAAACTTTTATCTATAAGTTTTATGTGTCTCTTAAAAATATTTTCTCTAGCAAGATGCTTTAAAAATGCTTCTCTCGTAAAAAATAAAACCTTAGGAATAGACTGTTCTCCCAAAGAACGATAATTTACTGTATGAAATTTCACATCAAAAGAACTATGATGTAAACCCTCTATCCAATCACGAATAAGTTCAAAATGTTCTATTATCTCTTTCTCTGAAAGTCGTTTAAATTTTATCTCTATACTGAAATCTTCTTCTAAAATATAAGCTTTTATGTGTTGGGCTTGACTATAGAGAGTTTGAAGTTTTTTGTTTAGGTCTTTTGGGGTTTGGAGTTTAGGGGGCATGATTATAAGTTTCCTAAAAGAGATATAAGATACATTAGCCATCTAAACGATTCGAAGCTTTTTTATATACTTCCATATCATCTCTTTTACCTATAGCGATAATAAAAATTTCTATTTTATTATCTATGATTTTATACACAATTCTTACTTTTTTATTATCGACATATACTTTTCTGAAACCTTTTAAATCTAAATTGGCTTTATTTCCCAATTCATCACCCAAAATAGGATTTTTAGCCACTTTTTCTATCTTCTTGAATATTTGAATAGCAATATTTTTGCCTAAGGCTTTAATATCTTTTTTAACATCTTCATGATAAATGATTGCATACATATTCTTAGTCTTTTAAGTCATTTTCATCTATATCAAATGCTTTTAACATCTCTTTATGAGAAAAAGTTTTATAAGATTTCGAGCTTCGTTCTTGAATAAGATTATAAATTTCCTGATGTTCCATAAAAGCCAAAGCCTCTTTCATTTTTTCATACTCATCTTTAGAGACAAGCACTGCTTCAACTTTGTTGTTTTTTAATATGGCTAATTTCTCTACTGAAGAATTTTTAATCTGTGCCAAATAAGCCCCAAATCTTTTAGCAAATTGAGAAGAGGGGATAAGTTCATTTGATGCATAAGCTATCATTACTACTCCTTAATACTTTCCGTAATATATTAAGGGTATTATAGCGTAATTTTATTTAAAAAAAATACAAAAGCTTTCTTAAGTAGTAATAAAATTTAGCTATAAATATATTCATAACCTTAATCTATTTTTTTAATTTTTCATTTATAGTGTTAGAGTAAGTAGTATTACTGAATTAAACCATAATTTTAACCTTTGACGATGTGAAAGCTATCGTTTTCAATGAACTTTATATTTTATTGTTTAATTTAGAATAGGTACTTATAATAGCTAAATATATATTCAAGGGAAAATATGCAAAATGGAAATATAAAATTAAAAGACCTTTTTAATGGTGACAGGATATTTAATATACCTAAGTACCAAAGAACATACGCATGGAAAGATGAAAATCTTGAATACTTTTTAGAAGACTTATTAAATCAAAGAGGTGAAAAAAGTTATTTCCTTGGAACATTGTTATTTCATCAAAAAAATAATAGAGGTGAGTATGAAGTAATAGATGTTGTGGATGGACAGCAACGATTAACAACTATAATGATTTTCATGAAATCTATAATTCAAATTCTGCAAAATAGAAACTCTACAAAAGTAACCAATAAAACCTTTTCAAGATATATTTATGATGGTGAGAACTATAAGCTTGAATTAGAAAATGAGGATAATAGTTTTTTACAAAATGCAATTTTAAATGATAATGAAGCTTCTATACAAGAAACACCATCACAAAAAAGACTTATGGAAGCTAAAATATATTTTGAGAAAGAGTTGTCGAGCTTAAATATAGAAGTGCTAGAAAGGTTAATAGAAATATTAATTAATTCAGATGTGATTTTATATATAGTTGACAAAATTTCAGATGCTACTCAAATTTTTGAATTACTGAATGATAGAGGAAGAAAACTTACAAGCCTTGAGGGTGTTAAAAGCTTTTTAATGTATCGAATTGGATGCTTAAATTTAAAAGATGATGGGGAACAAGCTATAAATAGTATCCAAGATAATTTTTCAGCAATATATAGATTGATTGAAAAAAATTCTATTAATGAAAATGATTTATTAAGGTATCACACTATTGCATTTGAAAACTCCAAAACTGATGACTATAATAATTCAGCTAAATTTATCAAAACTAAAATCAATGATTTATTTAATAATCAAACAGATATAAAGATTAAAGAAGAAATTATTGAATATGTAGATAAATTGAAAAAAAGTTTTAATCTATATGAACAAATTAAAAATAATAAGCAAAACTGTATAAAGATGGATGACTTAATGATGATTGGAAGAGTAAACCCTTTCTATCCATTAATGATGAATATATATGATAAGGATAAAGAAGGCTTAAATGATTTCATCTCAGATTTAGTAAAATTTACATTTAGAGCAACACTTATTGGATTAAGAAATGATAACGAAAAATTTTATACGAAAATAAGAAAAAATGAAGATTTTAGTGAATTATTTCAATTGATTATTAATCAAAATTGGTGGAATATAAAAAAAAGAGTTTCTGAGGTACTCGAATATAGAAATTTTTACGAATGGGTAAATAAAAACATGGTTAGATATATTTTATTTTCATATGAAAATAATTTAAGAACTATAAAGGGTTATCCAACATTAACTCTAGAAAATTATTTTTCTACTAATAAAAGAGAAAAACTCAGTATAGAGCATATAACAGCACAAAAAACAAAGTCTTTAAATTTTGATGATGATTTTAGAGAAAACTACTTACATTCTATTGGAAATTTAGTTATAGATACAGTATCTTCTAATTCAAGAAAAGGAAAGAAAGGTGTTAATGATAAAATGAGTGAGTTTACTCAAGCTCCATTAATGTCACAAAATGAAATCAACAAAGCTAAGACAAGCTGGACAAATATTGATGAAGTAAAAGAATATATTGATTTAAGAAATACAAAGATTATTGAGTTTGTAAAAAATAATTTACTCTAAACCGATGTTTTAGCGTCGGTAGGGGTTTGGCGAGGTTAAAACCTCACTTCCGAAAAGCTAAAAACCTTAATTCATTGGCATTGAGCAAACGCCCCCATAAATCCAACTTACCCTTTCCCCTCCATATACTCCTGCACACTAAGCCCCACTACCGATGAGTCCATGCCTTCATGATTATGTACGAAATGTATAGAAGATATATACGGTTCTATGACATTGATTTTTTGAATAGGGGTGATGACTAAGAGTTGTAAATTTAACTTTTGGAATAATTCTAAGCCGTATTTGGTAGAGTCGTCTGAGCCTTTGCCGAAGGCTTCGTCTATCATTACGAACCTAAAGCTTTTGTTTGCATTTTCTTCTAAGCCATAAGCAAAGGCGATAGAAGAGGCTAAGACGGTGTAGGCTAGTTTCTCTTTTTGTCCTCCTGACTTTCCTGAGGAATCGCTGTAATACTCTTTTAGTGAGCCGTCTCCTTGGTATTTTTCGTTTGCTCCAAAGCTAAACCAATTTCGTACATCTGCTACTTTTTTTCGCCATTTCTTATCTACATCTACGAAGTTTTCGCGTCCGTTGAAGCGTTCTATAATCTTTTTTACTTGCAAAAACTTAGACTCATCGTAGCTCTCATCTCCTCCGATTGTGCCTGAAAGGGCTTGTTTTAAATCTTCTTTAAACTCTCTAATATCGGCATCTATGGCTTTGCTTTGACTCAACTCTATAAATGTTCCTGTGCTATATTCTATAGATTTCAACGAGGTATTAATAAGAGATATTTTTTTACTAAGGGCTTTTTCTTCCTCTTCTAATCTTGTTTTTAAGCTCAAAAAGTGCTGTATTGTTCCCTCTCTAAAAAGTTTTTTAAATCGCTTTTCATACTTGGGTAAGTCATCTTTTTTCAAAATAGCAAACATTTTTTCAAACTCTAGTAAAGACGACAAAGACGCATCTACCTCTTTGCTAAGTAGGGGAAAGGTTTTGATGTAGTTTTGCATTGCCGAAGTGATTTTTTCTGTGCTTCTGTTTATTTTAGCACCTAAGCTGTCTATCTCTTTTTGTATAAACTCTCTCATACTGTGTTCATCTTTTTTGAGTGTATGTAGCTCTATTTTGAGGAGTTTTTTCTCTTTTAGATAGGCTTTTAAGTCTAGCTCATAACGCTCTAATGACTCTTTTTGACTCTCAAAAAGTTCTTTTGCTTCACTCTCTTCTTTGCTAAACTTTTCTATATCTGATTGTATTTTACCCTGCTTTTGGTGCAAAAGATTAAGTGCTTGGCTTTTATCTCTTAGTTCTTCTTTGAGTTTGTCCAAAGAAGCTTCCAGCGTTTTAATAATATCCGAACTCTTTTCTAACTCCTCTTTCTCTTGCTCTAGGCTATCTATTTTTTTGGCAATACTGTACCAATCAATGCTCTCAAAATCCTCAAAATGCAATATATCTCTCAATCCATCACGCAAAGCCTCACTCTCTTTGGCTTGTTTTTCTAAAGTTTTGAAAGTTTTTTCTAAAGCGATACGCTCCTCTTCAAATATAGAAATATCTTTTTTTACTTGCAAAAGTTTCTCTTTATTTTCCCAACCCAAAATATACTGCCGTCTATCATCTACCCTAAACCTATCATCTTTTTCATGGCGAACCAAAGAAGATTTAATTTGGGCATTTTTTGTGAGGGCTTTTTTGTAGCGTCTAAATTCTGCTAGACTTTCCACACAAGCATAATCAAAACGCCGATACAACTCCGACTCTATCCAGCCATAAAAAGCACTTTCATGATGAATTTCTAGCTTGGAAAGTAAAGAGTTTTTCTCTACTTCATGGTGTTTTTGTACTGAGTTTTTGGAAACTTTGAGGTAAACCACTTTGCCTTTGAGCTGGGTTTTGTCTATATAATTACTGACTTTGGTATAATCGCTTTCATCGACCAAAAGAGACAAGGCAAAAGGACGCAACACTCTTTCTATCGCTCCCTCCCATGCTTTGTCTTTAATGCGTAAAAGCTCTCCTACAAAATGAAGTTCTAAGCCAATATCTTCACATATTTTATCGCGTATTTTCGCACTTTGCATAGGAATATTGCTTTTTCTTTGACGCAAAAATCTTAGTTCAGCTTCTAATGATATTAAAGTCTCTTTTTTATTGTTTAAAAAACCTCTTTGAAGAAATTTCTCGGCATCAAAGGCTTCTTTTTTATCTTCTATAGTTACAAGCTCATTTTCTACTTTGGATAAATTGGTCAAAAAAGTATGCTCAGAAGAGACCGTAGATAGACCTAAGCTTTTACTGCGTTTATGATAATTGCTATGTACTTTTTTACGGCTGTCTCTTTTGTGACTTTGTCTGAGTATCTCCTTGCTAAGAGAGAGTATCTTTTCTCCTCCACTGCGTTGGAGTGCGTCTTTGAGTTCGAAATGTTTCTCTTGCATCTCTTCTAAGGTATGGCTATAGTCTCTTATTTTAGAGCTTGTTTTTGTCTCTTCTATCTCTAGGCTATGACGCTTTCCTTGGACTAAAATAATTTTTTCTTTGGCAAAATACGCAGAAAGCAATTCTCTTAGCTTCTCTTTTGCTTTTTTGGACTTCAGATTATCACGGTATTTTTTGGCATCAATGAGTAATGGAGAGAGTATTTCCATCTGCTTTTTAGCTCGAATTACTGTATCATGGGCTTGATTGAGTTCATCAAAATTTGCACAAAGCTCATCTATTTTGCTATCAATCTCACTCTCTTCAAGCATGTGAGAACGCACAAAAGAGGTCAAATTACCCACCGATTTCATAGAAACCGTCTGATAAAAAAGGTTAAGGGCTTGTTCACTTTGTATCTTGGTCAAACGCCTAAAAGTCTTGCTGTAGTCCTTGAAACTCTTTGGAATACTCACACCTTCTATAGTTAAAAGTTCTTTTTTCAGTCCTTTGATAGACGCAAAATTCAAAAAATGTTTCTCTATACTCAATGCTCTTTTTGCCACAACAAAAAGCTTATTCACGATACGAGACCCTTGACTTAGCCAAAAAAACTGTGCAATAGTCACCGTTTCATTGTTATGACTGTTTTCAAAAGTAGCCAAAAGTACAGAATAATGCTTCGTATCACGCAAAGCTACGGCTTTGGAGCTTCCCATGCCCTCATCTACAGTATTTTTGTACTCTCCCACGACATAAGAATACAGTGTTCGCTCTTTTGCCAAAGACCCTGCTGCTTTGTTGTAAGTAATCTTTTGATTGGGTACGAGAAGCGTGGTAATCGCATCTACCACCGTAGATTTACCAGAGCCTATATCTCCTGTCAAGAGTGCATTTTCTCCCTCTATATCCAAGGCATACACTCTTTGGTTAAAAGTACCCCAATTATATACTTCCATTCTCTTTAGGCGAAAGCCTTTTTGCTTAGACTTTTGCATATTCTTCTAACCTTTTATCAAAATCATCCATACATTGTGCATCTACAAAAGATTTTATCACCCTCTTTATCTCATAATTATCACTATTTTGAAGCCTTTTTAAAAATCCCAATTCTACGACCTTTTTTATGCTTATTTCTATCTCTTTTATTTGCTTCACCTCATTAGAACTTTGGGCTAAAAAAAGCTCCAACATATCAACTATTTCTTCTCTACTTAGCACAGCCCTACTCTCATCACTTTGCATATCAAACTGCGTCAAGCGTTTACGAAGCAAAACAATCAAAAGACTAACCTTATAACTCAATGCCCTCTTACGCAACAACACAGGAAAATCCTCAGCAAGTTCAAGGTTTTCCAAATAAGCATAGCCCTCAGCCTCATCAAAAACCACACCCACACCCAAAGGCTTTAGATAATCAGAAATAACAGCATAAGATTTTTCTAATTCCAACCAAAGTTTGGCTTGGTCATTTTTGTATAATACACCCGAAAACAGTTTAATAATTGTTTTTGAAGTCTCTTGGTTTATGGTCATTTTCTTCCTCTATATTTAGGAGTATAAGTATTTAAATTATTTTTTTTATCAGAATATTCTTCTATAAAACAATCTACTCTTTTACTTACAATTATTTCACTATTTGAAACTTTTTTAGATTTGTCTATCAACTCTTGTTGAAGTTCATCTACACGCTTTAAAGCTTTATTCATAAATTCTTCATTCATTAGTATTGTCATATATTTCTCCTATAATATTTTTCAAGAAACCAGCTTCTATATCTTGGTAACTTTTGTTTGTACGCTTATCAAAAAAGTGTAAATTCACTACACCTTTAAATCTTTTTTTAATTTCTAACACTGTTTGATATGAATTAACATCGCTTCGTAAAAATACATCTTTAGGGACTTTTCTATGCGTTACTAATTCCCTTCTGGTAGCATATTCAAAACATTTTTCAGGATAATCATAAAGATATAAAATTTCAATTCTGTACGATTTTTTTAATAAACGCTCAATATTTTTTATTGCTACCTCTATATTAGCAAAATTTGAATCCATTATCAAAGAAAATTGATTTTTAAGAGCATAAGTAAAAAGTTCTGAAAATCCTCTACTTGCTCCTTTTTGATAAAGATTAGCATTCTTACCATCATAACCAACAGTCCTAAAAAACTCTCTAATTTCATCCGTATCTATATGTAAAAGATTAGGATTAGACTCTTTTAAAAAAATTGCCAATTCAGTTTTACCAACACCACTCATACCTGCTGTAAATAGAGCTATTTTCTCTGATGATACTTCTATATCCTTTGTATATTTACTTAAAAAGACTTTCTTGTTCTTGTTTAAATACTCTATTGACTCTTTAATTATTTTTTCATCTATATTCATAATAATATTCTAACATATTTTTTCAATTTTACCCCCTCACAAACACCACTCTAGGCATCACAACTTTCTTCATATCTCCCTCTTCTGTCTCTATCAAAATCTCTTCTTTATGCTCTTCCAAATAGCTATTGTTCATATTTTGTGCGAGTTTTAGATAAACGATGAGTTCTGATATGCCTTTTTGTATGGGGTAAGTTTCATGAAGCTCTTTTAGCGTAAATTGAGACTTTTTTTGTAAAAGCTTTTGGATATTTTGTTTGAGTACTATTTCATCTACATAGACTTGATTATAGAGTTTTGTCAAATCTACTTCTATGACTTCTTCTTTGAGTTCATGAGAAAATTCTTCTTTGGCACTAGGACTAAATAGTTTTTTGGAAGCCAAAGATTCTACAGAAATTTTTACCCCATCAATGAGAAAAAATTCTCTTAGTGTAGGGATATTTTCTTTTAATTTAATTGCTTTTTGTTCTATATTATAAGATAATTCCAAAATACGACGGTTCTCTACCCATACTTGGTCATCAATGAAGCGTCGTAATTGTTCTACGAGTTTTGCCAAAACTTTATGGGCATTTTCTCCACCATTGAGAAGATTATAAGGCAGGTTTTCTAAATTTCTTTGGGGGTCTAGGGCTTGAATTTCTTCTAAATCATAGAGATTTTCCAAAAGAGTATTTAAATCTTCTATCTGCTTTGTATCCATCAAAAAATCCCAAAAAGCATAAAAACTCTCTCCTTGATTACTTTGGCGAATACCTTCTTCTATTTCAAAGATTTTTTCTAATACTTGGGATTTACCTTGTTGAGTAGAAGCAATAGCTTTTTTGGCTTCTTGGTTGAGAGTTCTAAAGTTGTGTTCTATCTCTCTAAAATCAGATAAAAGCTCTGTACTCGTAGATTGAATTTGCATAAACTGCTCTTTGATTTTTCGTTTATCAAAGCGTAAATCTTCTTTTCTTTCTATGGCTTCTATCTGCTTGTCTAGTAGTAGTTTCTCTTGTTTCAAACGCTCTATTCTCTCATTGTCACTCAAATTGGTCTCAAATTCTAGCTCTTTGAGTAGGGTCATAATAATTTTTAGTTTGGATTCAGTGGCAACAAATTCTTGTTTTTTTAATCCTGCTAACCATGAAAGTAATTTTTCAATATCAGGCATCAATTCATACACAGGCTCATCACTCTCATAAGCATAATATTTGCGTAAATAATTAGAGTCTTGATGGGTAAAATCATCTAAATACGCTTTAGCACTTTTGGGATATTTCGCCTCTGTATATCCCTCATTGAGGGAATAAAGATAATCATCTAAAAGGTTTAATATTTCACTTTCTTTCAATGTCTGAGATTTCTTAACTTTAAAGGCTTGATAAAAAAATCCTATAATCATAGAAAAATTATTAGCATTAAGTACTTGTATCGCAAGGTGATTGTTTTTGAGGTTTTCTAGGTAATCATAAGTCATAAAAAGATTATACTTAGTGTAGAGTAAACAACACCTTAGCCAAAGAAATGGCTAGATGCATCAATAGTATTTACGCCCCAAAGCCTAAGACCATAAACTGTACATACCAAATAGCTACAGAAATAATATAGCCAATCAGTACCGTCCATGCCAATTTCATGTGTGAGGCAAAAGTATAGATGCCGTGTAGTTTACCCATGACACCTACTCCAGCTGCTGAACCAAAAGAAATCAATGAACCACCAACCCCTGCGGTGAGTGTAACTAGCATCCATTGGGCGTGGGCATCTATACCCATATCTGGGCTAGATTTGAGTACGGCTGACATCACTGGTACGTTATCTACGATAGCAGAGAGGAACCCTACACCGATATTGACCGTGGTTGCTCCAAACTGTGAGTATAAGGCTGTAAAGTATTCTAAGAATCCTAAAAAGTGAAGCCCACCGACAGCTGCTAAGATACCAAAGAAGAAAAGCAATGTATCATTTTCTATTTTAGAAATGAAAGTAAAAACATTTACTTTCTCACATGCTATACCATCGCTGTCATATCTTGTTTCTTTACTCATAGAATACACATATAGTTTTAAGATAGCCAAACCAAACATCATTCCCCACATTGCTGGTAAGTGAAGTAATTGATGTGAAAGTACAGCTGAAGCAATCGTGACCCCAAAGAGAGCCATAATCACTTTACCACCTGCTGAAATTTCTACTTTTTTCTCATTATCAGAAAAAGGTGGGTTACCCTGAGGGATAAAACGACTTAGTAAAAATGCTGTCACAGCCCAACCTACAAAAGCAGCAGGGAAGAGATATAAGAAATCAGTAAAGTTTCCTTTCCCCTCTACCCATACCATCAGTGTGGTGATGTCTCCAAATGGACTCCACGCTCCCCCTGCATTGGCAGCGACTACGATATTGACAGCACTTGGTACGATAAAGGCTTTGTTTGTTTTATCAATGGTAATGAGTACTGTGGATAAAATCAAAGCCGTCGTAAGGTTATCTGCGATAGGAGAAATAAAGAATGCTAAAAACCCTGTAATCCAAAAAAGCTTTTTGTAATCATATCCTTTAGAGACAAGATTATAACGTAAGGCTGAGAAGACATTTCTATCTATCATCGCTTCGATATACGTCATCGCGACAAATAAGAAAAAGAAGATACCTGCAATCTCTACGATAAGTATCTCTATCTCATGATGCAGATGGTTGCCATCAAGACCATTCATCGCATAATAGACACCAATAAGCATAAAGATAAGCGTTCCTGAAAAAAGTGCTGGTTTTGCTTTGTTGATATGGTATTTATCCTCTGTTGCAATAAAATAATATCCTACTACAAAAATGATAAAAGAGAGTATCCCTACCCATGTTGTGGTTAAATCTAAATGTTGTGCTACTGTTACTGCTGTGTCTGTTACTTCAGCCATATTATCTCCTAGTGTGATTTGTTGTCCTTGGTCTTTATCCATAATAAATCTATACATAGATAGCGTATTATATCGATTCCATATAATGTGAGCCCAATGATTCTTTTCTAGCCAATGCTGCATCGACAATTGCTGAGGCTGTGTTGAGTCGTAATTCTAGCAATCTGCCTATCTCTTTATTTTTCATATCATAAATGAGATTTTTGGCTTCATGCAAACCTTTGGTTGTCCTGATAATCCCTATATCTTCCCACATCACTTGACGGAGCTTCTGTTTATAGATTTTATCATCTTTTTTGTGTAGAATATTAGCGTAATCTTTCTCAAAAGTAGGTGTTTTGCCTTCTACTTTACCTTGTGCCAAGATATAGTCTACGACACGCTTAGAAAAAACCATCCCCTCTAAAAGAGAATTTGATGCCAATCTATTTGCTCCATGAACCCCTGTATGAGAAGCCTCTCCGATAACATAAAGCCCCTCCATACCAGAGATACATCCATTCGTATCACACTTAATACCACCATTTGCATAATGAAAAGCAGGAGAGATAGGTGCTTTATCTTGGGGGAAATGATACCCTATCGCTGCAAATGTGCGTGTGATATTAGGAAAGCGTTGTGCAAACCATTCTTCTTCAAACATAGAAAAGTCAAGATAAGCTTGTTTCCCTGTTTTACGATGATAATCAAAGATACCACGAGACACGATGTCTCGTGATGCCAATTCTCCACGAGGGTCATAGTCAAATAAAAAGCGTCTTCCTTCATCATCGACAACAAAAGCCCCCTCCCCTCGCAATGCTTCTGTGAGTAAAAGTTTTCTTGCATACGGAGTATCTACAAATACCGTAGGATGAAACTGCATAAACTCCATATCTGCCAATTCTATACCTTTTTCTACACAGATACCATGAATATCTGCTGAGACGGTACGAGAATTAGTATTGAAAGCATAGAGTGAACCCACACCTCCTGAAGCGATGATAACATGGTCGGCATAGATGGTAGTAGGCTCATAATTGACCGAAGCCTTGACCCCATAACATCTACCATTTTCAATAAGCAAATCATAAACCAATGTATTCTTTTGTAGTTGGTGCTGATTTTGTACCATCAAAAAATAATGCATATAACGCCCTGTTGCATCTCCTCCAGCATGGATAATACGCTCTACAGAGTGGGCAGCTTCTTTGGTATAGAGAAGTTCTCCTGCTTCATTGCTATCAAATACCATCCCTGCTGCGATAATATCGGCTGTGGTTTCTATGGAGGTACGAGAGAGTATCTCTACAGCTTCTTGATTATTGTGATATGCCCCTGCTGACATGGTATCTTGTACATGGATAGGAATATCTGCTTCATTCAGTGCTGTGACCATACCCCCTTGAGCATAAAATGTATTACACTCCCAAGGAATATCTTTACAGACGACGAGTACTTTTTTCTCTTTAGGTAGATTCATTGCCGCATACAGACCTGCTAACCCTGCTCCAATGATGAGTACATCATATTTTGTTTTCATTGCTACTTTTGTTTAGCCATATCTTGTTTGGCTACACTATCTTTATCTACATACACAGGGTTTGTTTTGTATCCACATCCTACCAATATGCCACAGCAAAATAATGTTATAATCGCTTTATGAAAAAAGCCTCTAGTATTTTGTCTCATTTATCTTCACTTCCTCAATTTAAAATATTAAAGCGACAGGTATGTTATGAGCGATATATTAGTCTTCTTAGCCCCAAATGGCAAAAAGCAATTGCTTTTATATATATCAAGGAGAAGACTCTTTTTATTGCTGTTATACATCCAGGCTTTAAAATGGAACTTCATTATAATAGAGATTTATTAAAAAGTCTATTAATTCAACTCAATACCTATGATACCAAGTGTAAATTGATGATTGCTCACAACGTTGTGGTTTTTCATAGCAAATATTATGCCATGCCTGAACAAAAAACGTCTCCTATCACTGTGCCACATTATCAAGAAAAATCCCAAGGCACGTTTGATTTACCAAAAGATGAAGCACTAAAAGAGCAATTTCAACGTATCAAGACAATTATTCAATGCAACAAATAATTCAAGACCTACCTACCTCAGCAGGAGTCTATCAGTATTTTAATGAAGCAGGAAAGTTACTCTATATAGGAAAAGCCAAAAATCTCAAAAATAGAGTCAAATCATATTGGCGATTTAGCCCCTCTTTTAGATACAATCCCAACCAAAGCCCTCGTATCATTAAAATGCTAAAAGAGGCTACAAAGCTTGATTATATTATTGTAGATTCCGAAGAAGATGCCCTTGTCTTAGAAAATTCTCTTATCAAGCAACTCAAACCTAAATACAATATTTTATTGCGTGATGACAAAACCTACCCCTATATCTATATTGATGAATCACAGGATTTTCCACGTTTTGAGCTGACACGAAAAGTGATTAAGGGTAAAAATATCACCTATTATGGTCCTTTCCCTACAGGGGGTCGTGCTTTATTGGATGCCTTGTATGAAATCTATCCTTTGGTACAAAAGAAATCTTGTCTTCGTGAGGGTAAAGCCTGTCTTTTTTATCAAATCAAGAAATGTCTTGCCCCTTGTGAAGACAAAATTACAGCAACATACTATGCAAATATCATTGATAAAGCCAAAAATAGCATCCTTAAACGCAAAAGTCTATTAGAAACACTTAGCCACAAAATGAGCAACCTTGCCATACATGAGCGTTTTGAAGAAGCAGGAAAGGTGCGTGATATGATACAGGCTATAGAAACCCTTACTATCTCTTCTACACTTGATTTGGCAAAGCCCTTAGACCTTGATATCTTTGCCATACAAAATGGTGATACACGAGGGGTTATCGTCAAAATGTTTATGCGTCAAGGAAAGATTATCTCTTCTTCTTATAGCTACTTTAGGCATACACATATTTTTGATAAAAATGAAGCGTATAAACAAGCCCTATTGGAGTTCTATACCTTAGAGAGTCCTCATATTGCTAAAGAGATTTTACTCGCTGATAGTTTTGAAGATATGCCACAAGTAGCCTCTACCCTCTGTGAACGATTACATAAAAAAGTAGAAATACTTACCCCTCTACGTGGAGCAAAAGCCAAGCTTATCACATTAGCTAGGCAAAACTGCCAAGAGTTACTACGCAAAAAGGATTCAGATACCCTCTTAGAACAAAGAGTGGCTGATGTACTTGATTTGACTGTGATTCCTTACCGTATAGAGACCTTTGATAACTCTCACATGATGGGTGTGGCTACAGTAGGAGGTATGGTCGTATGGGATGAGGGTAAATGGGACAAAAGTACCTACAGACGCTACACCCTCCACGCACATGATGAATATGGACAGATGAAAGAGATGCTCTCTCGTCGTATTGATAAGTTTGCCCAAGCACCTGCCCCTGACTTGTGGATACTCGATGGAGGACAAGCCAATTTAAACCTTGCTTATTCTTTACTTAGAGAAGCACATGTTAATTTGGATGTCATTGCCATTGCCAAAGAAAAACTAGATGCCAAAGCCCACCGTGCCAAAGGGTCTGCCAAAGATATACTCTATACACTTCAAGGCATCATAGCATTAAGCCCCAATGACAAACGCTTACATTGGATACAACGCCAACGAGATGAAGCCCATCGTTATGCCATTACCTACCATCAAAATAAAAAGCGTAAAGAAGATACACAAATCTCACTTTTGAACAAAAAAGGCATAGGAAAAGCCACCGTTAAAAAGTTATTGGATTATTTTGGTTCTTTTGAAGCTATCTATAATGCCTCTTTTGAAACCCTAGAAGAGCTAACAAATCATACAATTGCGACAGCTATAAAAAACAATCCTTGACATATCGTTCCTAATTTCATATTTTTTACTAAAAAAGTGTTAATTCATTCTACTTTTAGTTTAATTGTTATAAAGTTTTAGTACTAGGATTATTAGTTAGAAAATTAATTGAATGATTACGATACAAGAAACTTAAAAAAGGGAATGGATAACAACATGAATAGACCCAATCCAATTGATGAAGAGTATATTTTTGACAAAGGTTTGATTATTAGCTCCACAAATCTTAAAGGTATAATTACATATGCCAATAGAAAATTTTGTGAGATTTCTGGATATACAAAACAAGAGTTGCAAGGAAAAAATCACAATATAGTAAGACATCCTGATATGCCCAAAGCTGCTTTCCAAGAGATTTGGAATACAATAAAATCAGGAAAAGAGTGGACAGGTGTCGTAAAAAATCTACGTAAAGATGGATATTACTATTGGGTCTATTCTCACATTACTCCCATTGAAATAAATGATGAAATATCTGGATATACTGCAGCAAGAAGACCTGCATCACATACAGAAGTAGAAGATACTATACCAATTTATAAAGCTTTATTAGCACAAGAAAATAAATAAAAGAGGAAATATTACCTAATGTATTATATATTAAATGGAACCAATCAAATTATTGCAGCAGACGATAGCTTATTAGCTTTATGTAGAGTCAAAGATATTAATGAACTATATTTACAAGTTGCTAAAAAAGAGACAGTATTTGATACATTATCAAGTACAAACCTTACATTACAAACTTTAGACAATTCTAAAAGTTTTACTATTTCTAAGACAAGCCTTTCTAGTTTGATAGGTTCTCTTACACTTATTAGTTTAGACAAAGAAATACATAATGAAGCAGAAAAGAAAGAAGAGATAACATTAAATATAAAAGATAACCTTTTAAATAATAGTATTGATATACCTTTAGCTAAAGCCGTGCCTAAAATACCTATCGTAGACGAATTGGCTCTATCTATAGATGACAGTCTTTTATTTGATACGGCAAAAGAGACTACTGTACAAACTTTTACTCCTCCTATTATAGAACCTTTAGATTTAGATACAGATTTTGATATGGATTTGTTATCAGACACCACTGAAGAAATATCTATAGAGACACCTGCTCCTATATCTACTCCATCACTAGAGCCTAAAAGTTTAGATTTAGATACAGATTTTGATATGGATTTATTATCAGACACCACTGAAGAAATATCTATAGAGACACCT